>CADBOE010000001.1 GCA_902796205.1 uncultured Ruminococcus sp.
GAATGCGGCTGAAACCTGTTCTGTAATTTCAGCCGCAAATTGAAATTTTAGCTGAATGCGGCTGAAACCTGTTCCGTAATTTCAGCCACAAAATTGGATTTGCAAAATTACTTCAAAGCATAAGTAGAGAACAACTTTATAGCTTCCCTTAATGATAAAGAATATGGTGATATTTTGTTTTTTATCCTCTTAATGTGGACAGGAGATGAAACCTAAAGACTCGCATGACATTTCCGAAAGAGAGTGCACAACTCAAATATGGAAGAGGCTTTAAGACATTTGACGGATTCGCATCAATGATATATTCTGTTGTCGGTAAACTGAAACCGGATTGTCCTCCGTTGTTCGTGTAACTTTTCACGGAAACAGGAAAAGAGCCCACGCGGGGGCGTGGTTTGAAATTGATAGTATTTCGATTTCGTCCGGGCAAACTTATGGTCGTCCCCCGCGTGGAGGCGTGGTTTGAAATGAGTATAAGACGATTTAGACGATGAATTTGCGGTTGCACCCCGCCGCAACTCTCGCCTGCAACCGGGGTCTGTCCCCCGTTGCATCCCCCGTTGCAGCGTTGCGGTGTCCCCGCTGCAGGCTTCCTTGCTTGCCGGCGTTCGCGCCGACCTTAACGCCGAGCTTACCGCCAATATTTTCATCTTGCATAATCGCGGCGCCCGTGGTACAATCCAAGAGTATTCTTTTTGACGAATTCAAAAAGGAGGACGGGCGACTTGCAGCTTCTTGAAGAGAGAATACGTAACAGCGGGAAGGTGTTTCCCGGGGATGTTCTTAAGGTAGATTCCTTCCTTAACCACCAGCTAGACATCGAGCTGCTGGACGCGATCGGCGCGGAAATTGCCGCCCGGTACGGAGACTGCGGAGTGACGAAAGTGCTGACTTCCGAAGCCAGCGGAATTGCCGTCGCCTGTTTTGTCGCCAGATACCTCGGATGTCCTGCATTGTTCGCTAAAAAAGCCAAAACCTCAAACATATCAAGCAACGTCTGGAGCGCCGTTGCCCACTCGTACACGCATAATAACGACTATACGATGGTAGTGTCCCGGGAATATCTGGGAGCGGACGACAGGGTGCTGCTGGTAGACGATTTTCTTGCCAACGGCTGCGCTCTGAGGGCGCTCACGGCCATCTGCCGCGAAGCGGGAGCGGAAGTCGTCGGAGCGGGCATTGCCATAGAAAAAGCGTATCAGGGCGGGGGAGACGAGCTGAGAGCGGAGGGACTTCGCATAGAATCAATGGCGAAGATCGCTTCCATGGACGAGAATGACGGCATAACGTTCTGCTGATACCGGCGGAGGAAGCCCGCCCTTTACTTATGACGATCTCCCGGAGCCCGGACTGCGGCCCGCGGCCGGGAATAGACGGAACAGAAGAAAAATGAAAGAATAAATAAGGATTTTCCGGCGCCGGGCAAAAGGCTGCCGGTGATCATAAATTTTTTATTGGAGGAAAGAAAAATGTTCAGGAAAATTCTTTCACTTTGCCTGGCAGTTATGATGGTTGCGGGACTCGCTCTCGCCGCATCCGGATGTACTTCCGGCGCGGGAACGGGGACGGCAGACAAGGACTTCAAGCTCGGCGTCATCCTGCTTCACGACGAGTCGTCTACCTATGACAAAAACTTCATTGTCGCTGTAGAAGAAGCTCAGAAGGCTCTCGGCCTTTCGAACAGCCAGGTCATCCTCAAGAAGGGCATTCCCGAAGGCAACGAATGCTACGAGGCCGCCAAAGATCTTGTCGCCGAAGGCTGCAAGGTTATCTTCGCGGACAGCTTCGGTCACGAGGACTACATGATCAAGGCAGCCAAGGAATTCAAGGACGTCCAGTTCTGCCACGCCACCGGAACGAAGGCTCACACGGAAAAGCTTGACAACTACCACAACGCATTCGCTTCGATCTACGAGGGCAGATATCTTGCCGGTATCGCCGCCGGTCTGAAGCTGAAAGCCATGATGGAAGCTGACAGCACGATAGTTCCGAAGATCGGTTACGTCGGCGCTTTCACTTACGCAGAGGTTATTTCCGGTTATTCTTCCTTCTATCTCGGAGTCAAGGAGATCGTTCCCGAGGTAACGATGGACGTTCAGTTCACCGGTTCCTGGTACGACGAGACTCTCGAAAGAAACGCCGCGAACGCTCTCATCAACGGCGGCTGCGTCCTTATCAGCCAGCATGCCGACTCGATGGGCGCTCCCTCCGCGTGCGAAGACAAGGGCGTTCCGAACGTTTCCTACAACGGCTCCACGGCCAGCACCTGCCCCAACACCTTCATCGTTTCCTCCAGGATCGACTGGGCTCCGTACGTTAAGTACATCTGCGAGCAGACGATGAACGGCAAAAAGATCGACACCGACTGGACCGGCACCATCGGAACCGGTTCCGTCAAACTCACCGAACTCGGCTCCAAGGCTCCGGCCGAGGGCACGCAGGCAATCATCGACCAGTACAAGGCCGAACTCGTTGCCGGCACCCGCCACGTATTTGACACGAGCAAGTTCACCGTCGGCGGACAGAACCTCACCAGCTATATGGCTGACGTTGACACCGACGCCGCGTACACTCCCGATACCGAGGTCGTAAAAGACGGATACTTCCACGAGTCCGAATTCCGTTCGGCTCCGTATTTCGATCTCAAGATCGACGGAATTACCAGACTCAACGAGAATTTCGGCTGATGATTCAGCTTTTGCGGGAAAGGCAGGCGTTTCGACCTGCCTTCCCTGCTTTTTTTATTTTTGCGGAGGAATAGATAATGGCACAGCCTGAAGAGCTTACTTTTTTTGCTCTTGAACTGAAAGGCATATCGAAGGCGTTCGGAACGATAAGGGCGAATTCGAATGTCGATCTTGAGCTGCGGCACGGAGAGATTCTGGCGCTGCTGGGGGAGAACGGTTCCGGAAAGACCACGCTCATGAACATGGTGGCCGGCATCTATTATCCGGACGACGGGCAGATATTCGTCGACGGCGAGGAAGTCGTCATACGTTCGCCCAAGGATGCTTACAAACACAAGATCGGAATGATACACCAGCATTTCAAGCTGGTCGACCTGTTCACCGCCGCCGAGAATATCGTTCTCGGAGTGAACGACGGGAGCAGATATGATATAAGAGAAGTCAACGAACGGGTGCGCGAGCTGTGCGTCCGCTACGGTTTTAATATAGATCCCAAAGAAAAAATCCATGAAATGTCCGTGTCGCAGAAGCAGACCGTGGAGATCCTGAAAGTTCTTTACCGCGGCGCGGAGATCCTTATACTCGACGAGCCCACGGCTGTGCTGACGCCGCAGGAAACGGCGAATCTGTTCTCCGTTCTTAGAAACATGAAAAAGGACGGAAAGTCGATAATCATAATCACTCACAAGCTCCACGAGGTCCTTTCCATCTCCGACAGGGTGGCCGTGCTGCGCAAGGGAGAGCATATAGCCACTGTCGAGACCTCGCAGACGACCGAGGGGATGCTCACGGAAATGATGGTGGGAAAAAAGATCACCCTCAATATAGACCGGACCGAGCCTCACGATACGGTGGAGCGCCTCAGGGTCGAGGGCCTGTGCGGCGTCAACGCCGATGGCCTGACGGCTCTGGACGACGTCTCTTTCACGGCTTACGGCGGCGAAATACTCGGAATAGCCGGTATCGCCGGCAGCGGTCAGAGAGAGCTGCTGGAGGCTATCGCCGGCATATACGGTCCTACCGCCGGCACGGTGACGTACCGCGATCCGAAGGACGGCGCGGAGGTCAATCTCAGAAAAAAGACGCCTCTTCAGATACGCGAGCTCGGCGTGCGGCTGTCGTTCGTTCCTGAGGACCGCCTCGGCATGGGGCTCGTCGGAAGCATGGATATCACGGACAACGTCATGCTGAGAAGCTACCGCTCCGGCCGCCTTATGCTGCTGAACAGGCAGGATCCGAAAAAGCTCGCGGAAGAGATAGTCAAAGAACTCGAAGTGGCGACTCCGAGCCTCCGGACGCCGGTGAGGCGCCTTTCGGGAGGCAACGTCCAGAAGGTCCTCGTGGGACGTGAGATCGCCTCCGCACCGGCGCTTCTGATGGCGGCCTACCCTGTGAGAGGTCTCGACATAAATTCTTCGTATGCCATTTACAACCTTCTCAATCAGCAGAAGGAGCGCGGCGTGGCTGTCATTTTCGTCGGAGAGGATCTCGACGTGCTGCTCGCGCTGTGCGACAGGATAATGGTCCTGAATTCCGGACGGGTGACGGGTATCGTCGACGCCAGGACCGTTACGAAAGAGGACGTCGGCTACCTGATGACGAAATCGCACGACGGAGCCGCGAAAGAAGGCTTCATTTCCGAAGGGGGCGGCGAAAAATGAAACAGAGAAAGCATAACGAGCAGGCGCACGAGCCGCTCGTTCACATCACCAAAAACGCGGCGATGCCTTTCTGGAAGAGCAGCCTCATACGCGTTGCCGCCGTAGTGCTCGCGTTTCTGTTCTGCTCGCTGCTGGCCGCGGTGCTCATCAACGCGAAGCCCGTCGAGTTCCTGCAGGAGTTTCTGAAAGGCAATTTCGGCACTAATCCGATGTCCGCCAATCTCCGCATCTGGAATCTTGTGAAGGATACGGCGATACTGCTCTGCATCGCTCTCGCCGTGACGCCCGCGTTCCGGATGCGTTTCTGGAATATCGGAGCGGAGGGGCAGGTGCTCGTCAGCGCGCTGGCTTCCGCCGCAGTCGTGTTTTATTTCGGAAAATATTTTGACAACGTCAGCAGCGGATGGCTGCTGCTCCTGATGCTGATCGCCTCGATCGCGGCCGGCATGATATGGGCCATTATCCCGGCGATATTCAAGGCGCTCTGGAACACGAACGAAACGCTGTTTACGCTGATGATGAACTACGTAGCGACGTTTTTCGTTGCCTACTGCCTCGTAAAGTGGACGCCCGACGGATCGAGCGTGCTCGGCGAGCTGAAGGCCGGCTACCTGCCCAGGGTCGGACACGATTACCTCCTTCTCGTGCTGATAATTCTCATAACGACCGTGTTCATGTTCGTATATCTTTACTACAGCAAGCACGGCTACGAGATATCCGTCGTCGGCGAAAGCCAGCGCACCGCGTGCTATATAGGCATAAACGTCAAAAAGGTCATCGTGAGGACAATGGCGCTGTCGGGCGCGTTGTGCGGCCTGACCGGCTTCCTGCTCGTTTCCGCGCTCGATCATTCCGTAACGACGACCTCGGTGGGCGGCCGCGGATTTACGGCCATAATCGTTTCGTGGCTCGCAAAATTCAATCCGTTCCTGATGATCATTTCGGCGTTCCTGCTCGTTTTCCTCAGCAAGGGAGCGTCGCAGCTCGCCACCACGTTCCGCGTCAGCTTCGCTTTCCCGGATATCGTCACGGGTATCGTCATATTCTTTGTTATCGGATGCGAATTCTTCATCAGATACAAGGTGCATTTCCGCTTCGCCAGAAAGCGCGCCGGCGCCCGGGAAGCGGCCGGAGCGGCGGCAGGGACGCAGGGAGCTCCGGGAGAGCTTCCGGCGGAGGCTGAAGGTAAAGCAGCCGTGATACCTGACAAAGGAGGGAAACTGAAATGAAAATACTTGAATTTCTGCTCAACGCGATGGCTATCGGCGTGACCTTCCTTTACGGGTCGACCGGCGAGATAATAACGGAAAAAGCGGGCCATCTGAACCTCGGTATTCCCGGCATCATGGGCGTCGGAGCGGCGAGCGGCTGCGCGATGCTTCACGTTCTCGTCAAGGCGAACAGCCTTCCGCCGTGGCTCATAGTCGTGCTGACGGTGCTCGCCACTCTCGCTGGAGGCGCGCTGATGGGCCTGATCTACAGCTTCCTTGCCGTTACTCTCAGATCGAACCAGAACGTTACCGGTCTTGCAATGACTATTTTCGGCACGGGCGTGACGAAATACGTTTTCAGCCTGCTGCAGAAGGACGACGCCATTTACATCAGAGCTCTTCCGCATTTCAGATTTCCGTTCGGGAACAGCACGTCCTCGCTTCAGTATTGCGGCATTCTGGTGTTTCTCGGCATCGCGATAGCGATAGCGGCTTCCGTCATACTGATGAAAACGCGGATCGGGCTTCACCTCCGCGCTGTCGGGGAAAACCCGGCCACTGCCGACGCCGCCGGCATTAACGTTACGCTGTACAAATACGTCGCTACCGTCATCGGTTCGGCCGTTGCCGCCGTCGGCGGACTGTTCTACGTTATGGACTACGCCGGTTCGCCCGAAGCGTATCTCACGATTGAGGCGATGGGCTGGCTGAGCGTTGCCCTCGTCATATTCTCGCTCTGGAGACCGTATATAAGCATTTTCGGGTCGTTCGTGTTCGGTGCCCTGTTCATTCTGGGCTCGTATCTTCCTTCGTTCGGCTTTACGATAAGCATGGCGGCGTCGAACCTGATAAAGACGCTTCCGTACGTCGTTACCGTGATCGTGCTTATTATAACGAGCATCAGGAACAGGCGCGAGAATCAGCCTCCGGCGTCGCTCGGAGTATCTTATTTCAGGGAAGACAGATGATTAAGCTGAAACGGACGACCGGACAGAGAGAATCACGTGAGCGCGCGCTGTCCGTTTTTGTTTTGCTCGCGCTGATCATTTCGCTCGCGCCCGCAGCAAGCTCCTGCCGGGGCCGGAGCGGCGGTGACGCGGATATGTACGTAAAGGGTGATCTTACGGCTATGGATCTTTATGAAAACGGCTACGGCAGCAATATGATCGTCGGCTTCGACGAGTACGGGCGCACGGTGGAGGCGGCCTCCGGGAGAAAGGCGGCGCGCGACGTCGGGCTGTTCTATTTTCTCTGGCTCGGACAGCCTTACGCGAAGGATATCTACGACGTTTCGAAGATATTGGCCGAGCACGGAAAAGACGTGATTTTCCACGAGGAAGGCGGCTCGGTCAGTCCGAACGGACAGGCGCACTGGTGGGCGGAACCGCTTTACGGTTATTATAACAGCGCCGACGAGTGGGTGCTGCGGCGGCATATGGAATTGCTTACCTCGGCCGGAGTGGATTTTCTTATTTTCGACACGACGAATTGTCTGCTCTACGAGAACGTTGCGAAGACGATAATGCGCATTTCGTGCGAGCTCCGCGCGGAAGGCTGGGACGCTCCGCAGGTCTGTTTTTACACCCACAGCCGTTCGATACAGACGATCAATAACATTTACGAGACGTTCTATAAATCCGGGGAAATGAAGGAATCGTGGTACTGCGTCGACGGCCGCCCGATGATAATCGGCTATACCCTCGCGCTCAAGGACCGGCGGGAGGCGAAAAGCCGCGGCGACAACGATTACCGCCCGGAGGATCTTTCAGCCGAGCTGCAGGAATTCTTCTGCGTGAAGGAGGCGTGCTGGCCGAACGACGATCACAACGCGAATTCGTTCCCTTATACGGAATGGGTCTATCCGCAGCCGCTTAACGGAAATATGATGAACGTGTCCGTCGCGACGCATCCGATGGTGCCGTTCAGCTTTTCGCTGACGCGCGAGAACTGGAAGAACTGGGGGCGCGGGTATGACGTTTCGGCGGACGTGAACAGGCACGAGGATATTTACCGCGGTACTTTTTTCCAGTCGGAATGGGAGACGGTCTTCGCGTCCGATCCGCAGCCCGAGATCGTAATGGTGACCGGCTGGAACGAGTGGATCGCGTTCAAGCAGCCCTACGACGGGGAGTATATGCTCTGCGACAACGCCGACATGGAATATTCACGCGACATCGAGCCGATGAAGGGCGGGTACGAGGATGCGTATTTCATCCAGATGCTCGCGAATATCCGCCGCTACAAATACGATTCCGCCGCCGGGACGATCGCGGACAACGTTTACAAGACCGTCGATCCGGCCGGTCCCGATTCACAGTGGGACGACGTGAAAGCGGTGTACCGCCGCGTCGGCAGATATAATTCTCCGCGCGATTCGTTCGGCGGCGCGCAGACCGTCCGGTACAGCGCTCCTTCCGCGGACAACAACATTCTCAGCGTCCGCGTTACGAACGATCGGGACAATCTTTATTTCCGCATCGAATGTGAGAATGACGTCAGCGTGCGCGACGGGGCCGACTGGATGAATCTGTTTATAGGCACCGGTTTTCCGAAGGTCAAGGGCTGGGAGTCTTATGAGTATGCCGTCGGCCGCTCGCGCGCCGCATCAGCCCCGGCCGGCGTGAACCTTTCCGGCACGTCGCCGGTTGAGTCGCTGTCGCCCGATTTCGGCGGGAAGAATACGGGAGAGGCCGCGTACGCCGTGAACGGCCGTTTTGTGGTCTACAGCGTTCCGCTGTCTTCGATCGGGATTTCTGTTTCCGCTGCTGCCTCCGCCGCCGATGTGGCCGATTCTTCCGCTGCCGCGCGTAACGGCGATATTTCCGCCGTGCGAATCTATTTCAAGGTCGCCGACGGGGTGAGCAACCCCTCGGATATCATGGATTATTATTGCTCCGGCTGCAGCCTTCCGATGGGCCGCCTGAGCTTTGAATACGTTTTTAGAATTTAGCGTCCGGACGGCATTCGTTTCCGCCTGTTTCGCGTTCAGCCGCATTCGGTCAGATCCCCGAAATGCGGCTGTTTTTTGTCTTTTTCCGCCGGAGGAGCAACGGCTGCAACGGGGGACAGACCCCGATTTCGACCCTGTCCCCGCGAAGGTGCAACGGGGGACAGACCCGGACCCGTGTTTCGACCCTGTTCCCGCCGAGGTGCAACGGGGGACAGACCCCGGTTTCGACCCTGTCCCCGCCAAGGGTGCAACGGGGGACAGACCCGTGTTTCGACCCTGTCCCCGCCAAGGTGCAACGGGGGACAGAACACGGTTTTCCTGAGCAGTTTCAGCCGCATTTTGAGAAAAATACCGTTAGCGGCTGAAAATCTTGGAGCGGTTTCAGCCGCAATTTGAGAAAAATGCCGTTTGCGGCTGAAAATCTTGGAGCGGTTTCAGCCGCAATTTGAGAAAATTGCCGTTTGCGGCTGAAAGTTTCGAACCAAGAACGACATGAAAATGATGAAAACCTCCGTCTGCCCGGCCTGCTCCGGTCTGCACACGATCTGCACCC
>CADBOE010000002.1 GCA_902796205.1 uncultured Ruminococcus sp.
CGTGTGCAGACCGGAGCAGGCCGGGCAGACGGAGGTTTTCATCATTTTAATGTCGTTCTTGGTTCGAAACTTTCAGCCGCATTTTCCGCAAAATGCGGCTGAACCCGCTCCAAGATTTTCAGCCGCAAACGGCACTTTCCTCAAAATGCGGCTGAAACCGCTCAGGAAAACCGTGGTCTGTCCCCCGTTGCACCCTCAGCGGGGACTGAGCGAAAACGGGGTCTGTCCCCCGTTGCACCCTCGGCGGGGACTGAGCGAAAACGGGGTCTGTCCCCCGTTGCATACCGTTACCAGACCGGAAGTTGCCGCTTAGAACTCAGGAGGAAAAAACCGGAAAATAATCCGTTGACAGCGGTAAATATCGGGAAATAATATCTGAAAAAGCTTTCAGCAGCTTGCTTTTCGGCATCTCGGGTATTGCGGGCTTCCGGAGCGCAACCCGGGTCTGTCCCCCGTTGCACCTCGGCGGAAACAGGGTCGCAACCCGGGTCTGTCCCCCGTTGCACCCTCAGCGGGGACAGGGTCGAAACAGAGGTCTGTCCCCCGTTGCACACCCCCCTGTCCCCCGTTGCACACCCCCCGTTGCCCTCCTGTTCAACCCCGCCCCCGCCGGGATGTCCCTACGTCCGCGGCAGCATTTTCATCTTACCGATATTGTTTGTCATGCCCGCGCTGTTATGATAAAATACGCCCGGGGGTGATCCGCTATGCTTATGGGGATAGACGTCGGCGGCACGAAATGCGCCGTAACGATCGCTGACGGCGAGGGCGCCGTAAAAGAAAAAAGACGGTTCGACACCGACGGGGACGCGGGAAAGGCAATCGAAAACATATTGACCGCGGCGGACGAGCTTGCTCGTATTGCCGAAGAAAAATACGGCGGAAAAGGGGCGCTCAGAGCTTTCGGAGTATCGTGCGGAGGACCGCTCGACGAGAAAAAAGGCCTGATATTGTCGCCTCCGAACCTGCCGGGCTGGGACAACGTTCCCGTCGTCGGGCTCGTTTCGGAACGGCTCGGGATACCGGGAGGACTCCGCAACGACGCCAACGCGTGCGCGATGGCCGAATACATGTTCGGCGCCGGCAAAGGAGCGGAGAGCTTGGTGTTTCTCACGTTCGGGACCGGACTGGGCGCCGGCATCATCGCGGGCGGAAAATTGATATCAGGCTTTTCGGGAAACGCCGGAGAGCTCGGCCATATAAGGCTTTCCAGGTTCGGACCCGTCGGTTACGGAAAGGCCGGCTCGTTCGAGGGCTTCTGCAGCGGCGGAGGACTCAGGCAGCTTGCCGAATCAGTTGCCGCCGAGGCCAGAGGCGGCGGCCGGAGAGTCGCCTGGGACGGAACGTACGACCCGAAAACGGTTCAGGAATTTGCCGAAAGCGGAGACAGGGACGCCGTCCGGGTGTATAACATCTGCGGAGCGATGCTCGGCAGAGGGCTCGCGATAGTTATCGACATGCTGAATCCGGAGCGGATAATAATCGGCAGCATTTTCGCCCGCGCAGCTCACCTTCTCGAACCGGAAATGTACCGCGTGCTGAAGGAAGAAGCGCTCGGCATATCGCTCGACGACTGCAGGATACTGCCGGCCGGCCTGGGCGAATCAATAGGAGACGCCGCGGCGATAGCCGTGGCAAAAGAAAAGGAAGATGAATCGTATGCAGGATAAACCTCTTCACGTATCGAAAAACGAATTATCAAAAATCAGGCGGCAGCTTTCGGAAACAGGCGCGCTTCCGGACGTGTACGGCGGTGACGGAAGGCACGCGAAGCACATAGATACGCTTATCCGGCGATATCCCGCGCTTGCTCCGTCGAGGCTCGACATAGAGGCCGCGTCGCTCGCCGTGACGGCGATGCATTTAAGGGGCGGAAAGCTCCTGCTTTGCGGAAACGGAGGCAGCGCCGCCGACTGCGAACATATCTCGGGCGAGCTGCTTAAAAGCTTTCTCATATCGCGTCCGCCTCTCCCGGAGGACCTTAAAGGGCTCGATCCCGGCGTAAAGAGCAGGCTCCAGCGCGGTATTGCCGCCGTGCCGCTCCCGAGCTTCAGCTCGCTTCTGACGGCATTCGGAAACGACGTTGATCCCGGGCTCTCGTTCGCCCAGCTCGTATATGCGCTCGGACGCGAGGGAGACGCAGTGATGGGCATATCGACGTCCGGCAACGCGGAAAACGTTGTCCGCGCTCTCGAAACAGCGTCGTCAATGGGGCTCTTCACGATCGCCCTCACCGGACGCGGCGGAGGCGCGCTCGGCAGGATCGCGGGAATAACGATCGCCGTCCCGGAAAGCGAGACCTTCAAGGTACAGGAGCTTCATCTGCCTGTGTATCACGCGATATGCGCGCAGGTGGAGGAATGGATATTCGGAACAGTAACAGGAACAGGAGAAGGAGAAAAGGAATAATGATCAAAGACGTTTTATTGAACTCGGGCTGGCAGCTCGCCATCGCACCAAACAGCCGCGTCGGGCGCGATAATCTGTGCTTCAGGAAGGGCGCAGACGTCCTCGCGGCGGGCATTGAGGTCTTCCCCGCCGCCGTACCTGGAAATTTCGAGCTCGACCTCATCCGCGCCGGAAAGCTGCCTGAAGATATTTTCGCCGGAACGAACATACTGAAGCTGCAGGATCTCGAATGCATGCACCTGTGGTATTTTACCGAATTCGAGACGGCGGACGCCGGAGACTCGGACGTGATACTCAGCTTCGGCGGCATCGACACCGTTTCGGAAATATTCATCGACGGAGAGCTTCTCGGCAAGACGGAAAACATGCTGATCCCGCACGAGTTTCCGCTCGAAGGCGCCGCGGCGGCCCCCGGAAGGCACAGCCTGCTCGTTCATATCATTCCGGTATCCGTCTACGTCCGGCAGTTCGACCTGCCCGCGAAAAGCTGGGGAATGAAATATACGCAGGATTCCCTTCTTGTCAGGAAAGCCCCCGCGATGTACGGCTGGGACATCATGCCGCGGGCGGTCTCCGGCGGTCTCTGGCGCCCCGTCACTCTTTCGTACAGAACGAAAACAAGGATCCGCGAAAAATACCTGATCACCGCCAACGTCTGGGAGGACAAGGCCGAGCTCTATCTCAAAGCGTCCGTCGATACCGACGCCGACGATCTCCGCGACCTCACGCTCACTTTAAGGGGCACGCATAAAAACGCCGCGGGAGAGACCGACTCGGTCTTCGAGAAATCCGACACGCTGTTTTCGGTCAATCACATCATGCAGGCGCACGTTGACAACGCGGTCCTGTGGTGGCCGAAGAACTACGGCTCGCCCGAGCTGTACGACGTGGAGCTGATATTGTCCCGCACGCCGCGCGACGTGAACGGCGAAAGGATCATGAACCGCCCGGGGACGGAGATAATCGACGTTGTCCGCTTCCGCCACGGTCTCAGGACGGTCGAGCTGGAGCGCACGTCGCTCGCCGGGCCTGACGGAAAATTCTTTTTCCGCATAAACGGCAAAAAAATATTCGTTCTCGGCTCGAATTGGGTGCCGACCGACACCTTCCCGTCGAGGATCGACGACTATACCCTCCGCGGTCTCGCTCTCGTCAACGATATAGGGTGCAATATGATACGCTGCTGGGGAGGAAGCCCCTACCCCTCCGCCGTTCTTTACGATTACTGCGACGAAAACGGCATAATGGTATGGCAGGATTTTTCGATGGCGTGCGGCCTGTATCCCGACGACGAACGGATGATGAAGCTCATCCGCGAGGAAGCCGTGTCCGTCGTGAAAGCGTTTCGCGGTCACGCGTCTCTCGTGCTCTGGTCCGGTGACAACGAAAACGACATATTCTGCCAGTGGCGCGGCGGCGCGGTCAACGGCCGTCTGATCAATCAGATCGATCCGAATCACAACAAGCTCACGCGCGAGGCTGTCGCCGAAGAGGTGGAAAGATACGACGGCTTCCGCCCCTACATTCCAAGCTCGCCTTATATGGACGAAGAAGTGTTTGCCACAAAAAAGCTTCCGTCCGAGGACCATCTCTGGGGGCCGCGCGATTATTTCAAGGGCGAATATTATTACGATCAGTCCGTCGCCCACTTCGCGTCGGAGACCGGCTACCACGGCTGCCCCTCCCCCGCCTCGCTCCGGAGATTCATTTCCGGCGACTCCCTTCCTAAACGCGGAGACGGCACGATCTGTACCGATCCGGAATGGCTCGTTCATTCCGCCAGCATGGAGACCGACCCGTGCGCTCCGTTCGCTTACCGCGTGCCGCTCATGACGCGTCAGGTGGAAAGGCTGTTCGGCAGCGCCCCGGCCGACGTCGAAACGTACGCTCTCGAGAGCCAGATCTCTCAGGCGGAGGCAATGAAATTTTTCGTCGAGCATTTCCGCATCGGCAAGTGGTACAGGAGCGGCATAATTTGGTGGAATATCATTGACGGCTGGCCGCAGATATCCGACGCCGTCGTCGACTGGTACGGCGTGAAGAAGCTCGCATACACTTACATAAAGCGCTCCCAGCAGCCGTTCTGCCTGATGTGCGACGAGCCCGGAGAAGACGGCCTCGTCACGCTCTGCGCCGTCAGCGACCTGCGGCATGCTCTTAACGTTTCGTATTCAGTTAGCGACGCGCTCACGGGTGAAAAGGTGCTCTTCGGCAATACGGAGGTCGCCCCCGATTCGTCCGAGCGGCTCGCCAGATTCAAGGCGGCTCCCGGCCATTTCTACCTCCTCAAATGGAACAGCGAAGGCGGAAGCACGGACGGCGCCCCGGCTGTAAAGGGCATCAATCATTTCACCGGCGACATCGGCGCCGGAGTGAATCTCGGCGCGTACAAGGCGTTCATGCAGAATTCCGGGCTGTGGGAAAAATTAGAAGGCTTCGGAAACCTGTAATGAACCGTATGAAAAACGCATAAGAAAACGTATGAAGAACGTATGAAGAACGTATGAGGAAACGGGAATGCTTATAGATTTTCACGTACATACTTTTCCGGACAAAGTCGCCCAGAAGGCCGTGGGAAAGCTCGCGGCCATTTCGGGCATCGATCCGTTCACGGACGGTACCGTCTCGGATACCCTCGCGAAAATGGACAGGAACGGCATAGATATCAGCGTATGCCTGAATATCGCCACCAGGCCGGGTCAGGAAAAGCATATAAACGATACGGCGGCTCAGCTGAAAGATATTTCCGGCGGAAGGCTCGTCGGTTTCGGTTCCGTTCATCCTGAGAGCCCCGACGCGTGCAGCGAGCTTGAAAGATGCGCGGAGCTGGGGCTTGCCGGTATAAAATTTCATCCGGATTATCAGGAATTCGTTGTCGACGAGACGCGGATGTTCCCTCTGTACGAGGTCCTTCAGGAGCTCGGGCTCTTCGTCACGTTCCACTCCGGCTGGGATTGCTACAGTCCGGATAATATCCATTGTCCCCCGGAGGCGGCCGCGCGGGTGGCAAGGGCGTTTCCGCGGCTTCGCATGTGCTTCGCCCATTTCGGCGGTCTCCGGATGTGGGACGACGTGGAGCGCTGTCTCGCGGGGCTTGAGAACGTTTATTTCGATACTGCGATGGCGGCTTCAATGGGAATGGATCCGTCCCTCGCACGGCGGATCATTTCAAAGCATCCCGCGGACAATATCATGCTCGGCAGCGACTGTCCGTGGGAGGATCCCGCCGTTTCAGCCGCATGGGTGCGCGACCTCCGCCTCGGCGACGCCGCCTCGGAGGCGATCCTGTACGGAAACGCCGCTGCCATTCTCGGAGTGTGATAACGATGAAGCCGTCTGAAAAAGCCGGAATCGCCCGGAAGCTCGCCGCATTTGCCGCGGTATTTACCGCTTTTGCCGCTTTATTCGCCTGCTTTTCTGATTACGCGCCTTCGCCGGAATCATCCGGCGGGGCTCTGGCGGCGGGAGCCGTGAAGGACAGCTCGTCGGCATGGCAGGGCTGGCGTCCCGACGTGAGTGAGGGAGCGAAAAACGCCATAACGAACGCGCTTTATATGTATAATACGTTCTGGACGCCGCGGAAAAGCATTTCGGCGTGGGGAACGAAAGTAACGACCGGCAGACAGTTTTCGGAGGGGCACACCTACCGCGGCATTCCCTACGGACAGCCCGTGCATAAGGGCTGGTACGTCGGAACCGCGAAGCCCGTTCCGGCCTTTCTGGAAGCCGTGTCCGACCCGGAGAGCGAGCTTTATTCGGAGCGCGGTGAAAACACGTGGTATTATACGGATCACGGCGGTCCGATATGGTACAGCCCGTTTTATTCAAACGACTGCAGCGGGTTCGTTTCCGCGTCGTACGGCACGAAGAGGCGCACGACCCGCGAGATGGGCGCCGATCCCGACGTTTATCAGGTGCTCGGGACGGATATAACCCTCGCGTCTCCGGGCGATTTGCTGAATTCACCCGAGGGCGGCCACGTCATAATGATACTGGATATGGTATATGACCGCGAGGGTGGCGCGCTCAGGAGCGTCGTCACGGTCGAACAGACTCCCCCGATAATATTGATCCGCTCGTTCGGAAAAGACGGCATAAACGGCTCGCTCGACGACCTCAGGCGCAAGATATCCGACGGAGGATATTCCGTCGTCAGATATAAATATATTGAAGGCGTGGAACTGACGGAAGGCGCGGGCGAGGCGATTCCGCGTACGGTGAACGCCGTGACGGAGCCGGCTTCCGTTATGACCGCGGACGGCGTTGCCGAAGGCGTCGCATATACCGATCTTTCGGCCACGTCCTTCAGGCTGGAGGGCTGGTCGCTTTCGGAAGCTCTGGTCGAACGTTTCGAGTGCAGCATAAACGGCTCGGCGCCGGTCGCGCTGACGGGAAGCTATTATTCTGAACTCACCCGTCCCGTTTCCGGCTTTCCGCATCTTGCGTCCTCCTCCGGGGTGAATTATTACCGCGGCGATATCAGCCTCTCCTCCGTCAGAAACGGCGACGTGGCCGAGGTTTATTCCGTCGGCGCCGGCGGAGAAAGAGCATTATGCGCGAGGCTCACGCTGCGCCAGAAAGACGATTTTACGTATCATCTGTCAACAATCGAATCGCTGTCAATGACAGATGGCTCCGACCACGTAAGCCGCCTGTCTCTTCCGTGGTCCGCCGGACGTCCCGGCACCGTGACGCTGAACGGCTGGTGCGTCGCCTCGCGCCTGCTGCGCTTCGAGATCAGAGTGGACGACGGATTGTGGTATCCCGTTCCGAATTCGTTCCGCGAGGACGTATATGATTATACTCTCGGCGGCTACCGCGACTGCCGCGACGTCAACGCGTTTTATTGCGGCGTAGATCTTTCGTCGGAGGATCCTTACAAAAAGCATACCGTTTCGCTGCGCGGCGTCCAGTCCGACGGCGGCTGCTTCACCTTCGCGGTCGTTGAATACGGTGCGCGGCTGAATCTCCCGCTCGTGCTCGGCGTCGCTATCCCGGCTGCCGCGGCCGCTTTGTTCTGCGCCGTATTTTTCCCGCTGCGTGCGGCGAAAAAACGCAAAAAAGCATAAATAGTAACGGTTCGTGGACAGGATCGAGAAAAAATTGAGGGCCGCGCTGCGATGCGCGGCCCTCTGTCATCTGTCGTGCAATTTGTGTTTTACGTCAAAATTCCGCGATGGCTATGCCGATCCAGAGGCTCATTTTAATTACCGCTCCGTCTGAGAACAGACCGTTCGTATCCATCGTAACTACGTCAGCGTATCGTTCGGAGGCATAACTTCCGGTATCGCTCCAGATCTTATTGAACAATTCGTTCACCGTCATCTGTCCGCCTATGGCGTAAACGGTAAATTTAACTTTGGTGCCTCCGGCAAAGGCATCGTCGGCGATCGCCAATTTCAGCCCGGTTATCATGTTCGAATAATCATTTTCAAAATTATACAGCGCATACGCATTCGAGAGATTTTCGGAAACGATTCTCGCCGAGAACGCGTCGAGCTCTTCCGAAGCCAGCCTTGACGTGGCCTCCGTGTTGTAGCTCATTCCGGTTCCCGCCGGAGAAGGAAGAACCGTGTCCGCCACATGATCCGCGCCGATGACTGCTTCAGTGACGAGAAAATAATCATATCTCAGGTTTCTTCCGTCCGGGAAGTCGGAGCTGTACGGATACTGGCCGCCCGTGACCTGCTTTGTGGGATCATCCCACGTTACATCTACGTAATACCATTTTCCGTCGTCCATCTGAACCGCGTTCCATGAATGGCTTTCTGAATTGCCGAGACTGTTCGTCGCCGTTCCGGTGATCCTCTGCGAGGGGATCCCGAGCTCGCTCATGAAAATATTGAACAGTTTGGTGTAACCGTCGCATACGGAGCTTCCGGCAAGCGCGTCGGAAGCGGAGGACTTTGTGAACGAATAGTCGTATGCGATATGCCTGACCATCCAGTCGTGCACCGACCGCACCATTTCAAGGCGATCCATCGTCATTTCGCTTGCGTATTGATCGAGCACGTTGTTGATGGTGACAAGTTCGTTGTGGCTGGCGAGTCCGTAATAGCGGAACGAATGATTCGTGCGCGGGCTGCCCGTTCCGAAATAATTGACGGCGGCGGTGTAATAGTTGCCGATAGCCTTTCCGAGTACGGACGCGCGGTCGTCATTTTTTCTTGAAATGAAAGCGGCGTACGACATGGCGCTGAACGAAACGGTGTAAACGTCCCAGTCGTCCGAAATTATCAGGAAATGCTCTTTTCCGAGATCCTTTGCGACAATACCGGATATTTCGATGACGTATCTGCTTCCGCGCGCCTCGGGAACAACGTTTGTGCCGTCAAGCGAATAGCTGTAATCCGTCGCACGGTATCCTTCCGCGCAATTTATATACATCTTGACGGAATTGTCCGAGTCGAGGACCATCGAAGTGGTAATATTCGTTATTCCCTGAGGAAGAGTGCCGTCGGCGGCAACTGCGTAATCGTTTATCGGCCCGGTCGAAGCGATGCCGTCTGGAATAGCATCCGACTGGTGCAGATCATAATGGAAATAACGCTGCGCGGCCGTTCCGTATTCCGCGATGGCTTTAGCAAGCGACGCCATGGACTCGTCCGAGAAAGTGCCAGAAAGATAATGTGACGGAGAATAACGGAATACGGTACCGAAATTAATAGAACCGTTCAGAAATTCGACCTTCTCGTCGCCGTTACCGGTATAAAGCTCCATGCCGATCGAGTTATAGATCTGCTGAGCCGCGACGTAATAGGTGAACAGATTGCACCTGTACTGGCCGCTTGCTCCGTATATATAAATATCATCCCTGACTTCGGAAACGTATATGACCGTTTCGGGCATCGAAGGGTCGCTGTAATCGAACAGGCGCACGTACGAAGCGTCGCTGTTCCGGATATCGTCAGGCAGTTCGACGTAAAAATTCAAGCCGATCCTGCTGTCAAGGGACATCGAAAAGCTTACGACTCTCGCGGTCAGTCCCGACGATGCGCTTGCCGGAACGATCGCCGAGGTCACAATAAGCGCAGCTGCGAGAACAACGGCAAATATTTTCGATATCTGTGATAATCTTGTTGCTTTTTTCGCCTTTTTCAAGTGGTAGCGCCTCCTTTTTCTGTTGTGCGGAAAATCAGCCCGCAAGATCAGCCGCCGACAATCTCCTCTTCGTCGGTTTCGTTGGGAGAATTCGTCAGCACGTCGCCGTCAGGGATCTC
>CADBOE010000003.1 GCA_902796205.1 uncultured Ruminococcus sp.
GACGGAATCGTAACGGTTGCTTTTGAGATTCGCGGCGAACCTGACAGATGCAAAGCGGAATACGGCGACGGCCGGGATGATGATGTATTTTATTGTGTTGCCGGTGAATCAAGAAAAGAGTTCCCTGCCCTGAGGTTTGTGAAAATATCATTTTGCTCCGGTATAATAACGGTTACTAAATGAATCTGATACGCGGAGAGAATTATCGTCATCTTCCGCTTTACCGGATCGCTTATTGAGCGATTATATATAAAATTCCGAAGGAGAAAACATTTATGATGACGATCGGTGAATTACTTGCTTATTTCGACGGCGGAGGAACATTCGGCGACGATCCGGAAATCGTTTCGTCGATGCGCGCCTATATTCAGGAAAACAGGCGGCTCCTGTTTGAGATGAACAACGTGTGGCACGAAGACGAAAACGAGATTGCCGGGATATTCAAAAGAATCACGGCAAAGCCGGTAGGAAACGGTCTGAGGATCGTTCCGCCTTTTTACACCGATTTCGGAAAAAATATCACAATCGGAGATAACGTTTTTATTAACGCCGGCTGCAAATTCCAGGATCAGGGCGGCATCGTCATCGGAGACGGAACTTTTATCGGTCACAATACTGTTCTGGCGACGCTGGATCACGATATTGATCCGGAAAAAAGGCACCTGCTGTATCCGGCTCCGATTCGTATCGGAAGAAAAGTATGGATAGGCGCCGGCGCCGTAATAACAAAGGGTGTAACGGTCGGCGACAATTCCGTCATCGCCGCCGGCGCGGTCGTTACGCGGGACGTCCCTGCCGGTGTGATCGCGGCGGGAGTTCCGGCAAAAATCATAAGGGAGATCTGATCATCCCGGCAGCGGTCCTGAATACCGCGTTCTCCAATGCAAAATCAGGTTTACCGCGTCGCTTCCCCGCTATTGCCCGATTGAGCGGAAAAGCATATTATCACCATGAGCTCCGGCCCGTCCTGAGCTCTTTTTTTATTCATACCGTTCACCTTCATAATCGCACCGAATACCGTTTTTTTATGACAGACAGAATTTTTTCGTATATTATGCATCCGTCGGAGGTGATACGAATTGATTTTCAAGTTGAACGTCGATAAAGGCTGCCGGGAGGAAATAATCGCAAACGTGCATGAAAGAACGCCGCTGATCGACGAGATCGAGCGCCTTGTTCTGCGGGACGGCGTTACAGATCAGATCCCCGGATATCTGGATGATGAGATCAGGATGCTTGAGCTCAGGGAAATCGAATGCTTTGTCGTGGAGAACGAAAAGACGTTTGCCGTTTTCAGTAACAGAAAAAAGTATCTTGTCCGGAGAAGATTGTATGAGCTCGAGGAGAGCCTTCCCGGGAACTATGAGAAGATAAGCAAGTCTGCTATTGCCAACTGGAAACGGATCGTGAAATTCAAAGTGCAATTATCCGGGGCTGTGGACGCCGTTTTCAAAAGCGGATACGTGGAATGCATTTCAAGAAGATGTTTTGCCGAGCTGAAAAGGAGGTACGGATTGTGAAAAAGTATATCAGGCAATTTTGCATCAGAGGACTCATGTGGGCATGGAGCGGACCGGCTGTCACGGCGGTCGTTTGGCTGGCCCTGCAAAGAGCCGGTGTTATAACCGGTCTCACGCTCTCCCAGGCTGCATCGGGAATATTCACAACGACGGTCATGGCGTTTATCGCGGCGGGAATATCCGTCGTATATCAGATCGAGACGCTGCCAAAGGCGTTCGCCGGACTGATCCAGGCCGCGGTGCTGTACGCGGATTATTTAGGATTCTACCTGATCAACGGATGGATACCCGTCAGCAGGATATGGATATTCACGCTCATTTTTGCGGGCTGCTTTGCCGTGATCTGGTTCGCCATTTATATTACGGTGAAAATAAAAGTAGACAAAGTGAACAAGGCGATGGAAAACACATCGGCCAAACGATAAAACCCGGTGTCGGGAGCCCTGATTTCCGTTTCAGGGCTCCCCTGTTCTTTCAAAAGCGCCGCACCGCCGCCGAGCTTCGTTTTGCCTCGTTCGTTTTCGGACGCTTTGCCTCATTCGTTTCCGGACGCCCTCTTGACTATCCGGGCGCAATAAGTTACAGTTTTGATTTGAAAACCGCACCGTATGGAAAGCCTGCCGTTCCCGGCGACAGCGCAATTTCCGCGCGGCGGCAGACAAAAATAACGCGCGAACGGAACGGGAGTCCGGATACAGAACATGCGTAAATTGATGGCAGGAATCACTACAGGAACATTTATCGCGGCGGCAGTCCTTGCCGTCCTGTTCCGTTTCTGCCGCTCGGACGTTATTCTGTCGCTCGCTGTTACGGCGGGAACAACGTGCTATCATTTCGCAATGAGACTGCTGACCGGTTTAGCGTATGACGTCTTCATGAAAAACAGAGCGGATTACAGAAAGGCGCGGTACAGTCTGAAGCCGTGGGAGCCGGCTCTGTACAGGAAGCTTCGCGTCAGATACTGGAAAGGTAAACTGCCTACGTACGATCCGGAACTGTTCGATACGGAAAAACGCACTCTGGACGAGATCGCGCAGGCAACGTGTCAGGCGGAGCTGGTACACGAGACGATTGCCGTGCTGAGCTTCCTCCCGATAGCGGCAGGCATATGGCTCGGAAACACCGGCGTTTTCGTCATAACGTCGGTGCTCGCTGCCGGAATCGACCTGCTCTTCGTGATCGTTCAGCGGTACAACAGGCCTCGCATCATACAGCTCATCGAAAGGAAAGCCCGCAACCGCAAAGAATCAAGCAGAACGGCAAACGGAAATTAACGGCATTATTCCGGAGTCCGTTTTATCGTGAGCCGTTTGTCAAAAAAATGACTGCAAATCAGATTTCTTTTCTTTCGACCGTTACGTCGATATCGGGCGTACCGTATTCTTTATTGAACAGTCCCCCGACGTGCTTGAGATACCATTCCCTGATCTCCGCGTCGGTCATTTCGCATTTTTCTCCGCTCGTTCTGATTCTGATAGTGATCTCGTGCTCTTCCATTTTGTTTTCCTCCCCGTTTACAGTCAGTTTGTTGTTGATTTCCGTACGGCATTTATCCGATATCGAATCGACGTCGGCGCCGAAAATATCCAGCCCCTCCGCCTTGAACAGCATCGCCTCCGCGACGCCGAAAAAAGCTCCGAAGACCTGACGTACGTACCCGAAGCCGTGGTCTTCACTCATCATATATCCGCCTGAAGTCGATACGTAAACAAGTTTTTTCGCGCGGCACAGGCTGACCGGCATACCGTCGCTCCCGTATTCAAAAGTCAGCCCTCTGACGCATACGTGCTCGACGTAGCATTTCAAAGCGGAAGGAAAAGACAGATCCCAGTACGGAGCGGCGATAACGATCGCGTCGGCGTTTCTGAACTGCTTCGCGAGATCATATCCGGCGTCTGAATAATCTCCGGCCGCGATATCCGCTTCGCGTTTTTCAAGCATATCCTTCCCGAACGGAACGAGCGGCAGGCTGTCCAGATCGACCCTTTCGACGTCTCCTCCCATGCGCTCCGCCGCAAATTCGGCAAGCGGCAGCGTTCTCGATTCTTTTCTGACACATGCGTTGATAAATAAAATCATGATCCAGACCTCCTTCGCCGGCGTCCGTCTGATTATACATAAAAAACGGGCTCAATACAAATCGAATTCCTGCGGCGTCTCTGTTATTTACGAAAAACAGGGGCCGTTATCCCTTCCGGCACCGTCTCATACCCTGTCGTCCCGTTTTATTCGTTATGCAGAGGATTTTACAGGGGATTTTAATTATCAATTGATTTCACCCTCGGAAACGATGTATAATCATCAAAAACGAAACGGAATACAAAAAATGAAACCTTTCGACCATTTGATCAATCTTCTCAAAAGCGTACCGGGCGCCTATATGTGCGCCGAGATGACGTCCGCGGACACGGGAGACGCAGCCTCTCCGGCGCTTTGTGAATATCAGTTCCGTCCGGGCGCCGGCGCACATAACGTTTATTCTATATCAAAATCCGTCACCGGATGCGCGATCGGAATACTCGAAAGCGAGAAACGGATCCGCGACACCGATACGGTTTATTCTTATCTCGGAAAATATTTTCCGGAAAATTATGATCGCCGCTGGGAGCAGACGACGGTCGGGGATCTGATGATTCACAGAAGCGGCGCCGGTCCGGAATCCAATATCGACGTGGACGTCACCGATTTCCGCGCCGAAGGAATTGATGATTTTCTCGCGCACGTGCTCTCCTGCCCCGTTATCCACGAGCACGGCAAGGGTCCGTTCGTGTATTGCGATACGAATTATTATCTTGTCGGCCGCGTTGTCGAGGAGATCACCGGAATGACGTGCGGCGACTTTCTCCAGGAACGGCTGTTCAACCCTCTCGGCTGGATCGGAAACGCGTGGGGCACCTGCCCCGGAAATCATACATTATGCGGGACGGGACTGTTCGTACGCGCACGGGATCTCGCCGCATACGGATATATGCTTGCCTCGGGCGGCACGTTCGGGGGCAGGAGGCTCCTTGATCCGTCCTGGATAGAAAAAGCGAGAGGCGCCCGCGGCTGCTACGGATACGGCTTTACCAATTCCCCCGACGGCAGATGGTTTTCCGCGGGAGGAATGTACGGTCAGTGCGTTTATATCATTCCCGCGCAAAAGACGGCTTTCTGCGTGCTGGGACACGAAATACCGGTCGAACGCATCAGCGCGGAAATAATTCCGCTCTATCTTGAAATGATTCCGAAAGGCGGCTCTTATCGTGAATGACAACGCGTATAAAATTACCGACGGGAGAGAATACGTTAACAGAGAAGCGATCAACGGCGCTTATCTCGATCTGATAAACGACGCTTTCGGCTTCACGAAAAACGGCGAGGATTTCCGGAGACTGCTTCCGAAACTGTTCGGAAAGAACCGTGACGCCGCGGCGGAAACGACGTTCGCCGAAGACGTTCGTGACGGCTCGCTCGTCGCATGCGCCGGACGCTTTCCGGTCGATTTCACCGTATGCGGAAGAAAGCTGAAAGCGTTCGGGATCGGCAACGTCTGCACGCTTGAAAAAGTCCGCGGAAACGGCCTCATGAGCGCCGTCATGACCGAAGCAGTCAGAAAAATGGCCGCCGACGGGGCTGCGCTTTCATTCCTCGGCGGAAGCAGATTCCGGTATAGACGCTTCGGATTTGAAAAATGCGGCGTGTCAACGACGTTCGAGATAGAAAAAAAGAGTCTCGACGGACTCCTTCCCCGCCTGACCGACGATTATTCTCTCGAGCCGCTTTCGCCGGACGACAAGGAGGCGTGCGAATATATAGTTTCAGCCGATCCACGTCCGTACCATGCCGAGCGTAAAACCGCGACCGTTTACGACACCTTGTGCTCGTGGCATTCCGTGCCGTACCTCCTGAAAAAATCGGGTTCGCTTGCCGGCTGGGCGGTCGCAAACGGTGATTCCTACGTAACGGAAGCGATCTGCCCGGATCCCGCGGATCTCGCGCCGCTCATTGCCGCTGTCGGCAGAACGCTCGAAAAAATCATTATCCGGGCGCCTGAATATTATACGGAGCTGTACGATCTTCTGTATTCGCTCTCCTCAGGCTGGCACAGCGGCGGTGACAACTGCTTCTGCATTCTCGATTATACCGGCGTCGTTTCGGCCATGCTGGAACTCAGATCGACTTACAGAGCGCTTGCCGACGGTACTCTTACGCTGATCATCGAAGGTATAGCCGGAACGGAAGCAATGAGGATAAATGTGTCAGACGGAACGCCTTCCGTTTCCGCCGTCGACCCTGCGGAGGCGTCGCGCGAAGGCTGCATGCGACTCGGTCATTTCGAAGCGATGAATCTTCTTTTTTCCGACAGGTCGCCTCAGATAAGAATGCCGGACCCCGCTCCCGCGTCGTGGTTTCCCCTTCCGCTTTACGTCGGATCGCCCGACGACGTGTAGCCCGACGGTAGTCCGAGTGCAGCCCCGATAATAATTACTGCGGCATCGTGCCGCGCGTTCAGCCGGAAGCAATCCATAAAAGCAAAAGGAGACGTATTTATGAATGTGAATTATCCGAATCTGACCGTATCCTCGCGCCCCGAAGAACCGCAGACGCTGTGCGGCTGGTTTGACGACCCGCGCAGAATCAACGGCTTCACTGATCTCCGTCCCTTCGCGGACGACAAGACCGTAATCAGGAATCCGCACAAGGGCTGGTTCTGGCATTTTATCGACAACGGCTTCAGGGGCCGCAGATACCGCGACCGCGTCAGGCCGGGAGACTATCTTGAGAATTTTCCCGGGCTCAACCATCTTTATCTCCGTTTCGACTGGTCCGACGTTGAAAAAGCCGAAGGGATTTACGATTTCGGTTTTCTCGACGCCATTATGGACGAATGGGGCGCACGCGGGTATTCGTTTTCACTCCGGGCGTGCTGCTTCGAAACGGATTACGGACTCGAGCCGGCGACTCCGTCATACGTTTTTGAAAAAGGCGCGAAATGTTATAACGTCGGCGGCAGGTTCATTCAGCCTGATTACGGCGATCCTTATTTCCTCGAACGGCTCGAAGCATTCATGGCGGCGTTCGGAAGCAAATACAATAACGATCCCCGCATAGATATCGTCGACGTCGGAACGTACGGAACGTGGGGCGAGGGTCATACGGTCGAAGGAGAAGGTCATATCTACCCTGTCGAAACGGTAAAGAAGCATATAGATCTCCACCTGAAATATTTCCCCGACAAATACGTGCTCATGAACGACGATCATATCGCCGGAAGGATCGCGCGCGGCGACGCCGAATGTCAGGAAATGCTCGATTATGCTTATGAACGCGGACTGGGCCTTCAGGACGATTCCATCTGCTGCGATTATTATTCAGTCGTGAACGGCTACGACACGATGCGCGCGACCGCCTGTTTTCAGAAGCTGGCTGAAAACGCACCGAACTGCATCGAACTCGCGCATTACGGATATATCCATCCCGATTTCGAGCATTTTTACAGAAACGGCCTTACTATCGTTGAGTGCCTGAAAAACTCGAGGGCGACTTTTGCCGGTTTCCACGGCTATCCGGACGTGTTTCTCGAATCGGACAAATGGCTCGCGGAATATTGCGCGAACAGGCTCGGATACTGGTATTTCTGCGACAGCGCCGTTATCCCGGAGCTCACCGCCACTTCACACAATCACGTTTCGGCGACGTTTACGAACCGCGGGTGGTCAAAAGCGTATTACAGCCACGAGATATGTTTTGCCATCGCCGGCGAGGGAGGCGATATCATCCGTACCGTCCGCACCGGCGCACGCGTCGATCAGCTGCATTCCGAGGAAACGCGCGTATTCGACATGAATCTCGATCTGCGCGATCTTCCGGCCGGAAAATACAGGATACTCATCGGCGTGTTCGAGGGCGGGAAACGCATCGGCCTCGCTCTGAAGGACGATATCCGTGAAGGCGATTATTATTGCATAGCCGCGCGGAATGTGCTATCATAAACCGGTGCGGTGCTTATGCCGCCGTTCTGTTTTACAGACGCAATTTATTCCGGAGATGATCCTGATGACTTACAAAATGAACATAGCCGGGCTTGACAGGGAGCTCCCGCTCTGCAGACTCAGCGACGATCTTACGATCGGAGCGTTCGTGATGTTCGGAGACGTCGAGCTCACCGTGGCGTGCGCCGCAGAGCTCCTGAAAAAAGCGCCGGAGTTCGATTACCTCGTTGCGCCCGAGGCGAAGGCCATACCTCTCATCTACGAGATGGCGCGTCAGGCCGGTCTGAACGACTATCTTCTCGTCCGCAAAAACAAAAAGGCGTATATGCAGGGCGTGTTTGAGGTTACCGTTCATTCGATAACCACCGAAGGCGAGCAGAAGCTCTATATGGACGCGGTCGACGCCGCGAAGATGAAAGGAAAGCGCATCGCCGTGATCGACGACGTCATTTCCACCGGCGCGAGCCTGACCGCCGTAGAAACGCTCGTCGAAAAAGCAGGCGGAAACATCGTCGCACGCATGGCGGTCCTTGCCGAAGGAGAAGCCGCCGACAGAGACGACATCATCTTCCTCGAGCGTCTTCCTCTGTTCAACGCGGACGGAACGGTAAAAGAATAATCAGGTGTGCCTCTTGTTGTGAGGAAGCGCTTCGTTGGGGTCCGGTCCCGGATCGCCGCGGGCGCTTCTTTCTTTCTGCTCCGCCGATTCCACGGTATCGTCCGGATCGACGGGAGTGAGATACCGTCTGGCCTGCGTGGAGAAGAGCTTGTAATACTCCCCTTTTTTGTTCATAAGCTGAGAATGGTTGCCCGTTTCTATGATCTGCCCGTTCTGCAGAACGATTATCCTGTCCGCCGTCGTGGCGCTTGAAAGGCGGTGGGAAACGAATATGGACGTTTTATCGCTTCGCAGCTCGTCAAACTGATTGAAAATTTCCTGCTCGGCCATCGGATCGAGCGACGCCGTGGGTTCGTCGAGAATAAGTATGTCCGATTTTGAATAGAAAGCGCGCGCGATGGCGAGCTTCTGCCACTGGCCGATCGAAAGCTCCGTGCCGTTGTCCTCGAAATAACGCATGAGCGGCGTGTCGTATTCGTCCGGAAGATCTTTTATGAAATCGGCCGCGTTGCTGGCGGCAGCGGACGAAATTATCCTGCTCTCGTCGATCTCCGAGGACACGTCGCCGAATGCGATATTGTCCCTTACGGAAACGGCGTATTTGCCGTAATCCTGAAAAACGATACCGAAAAGGCCGTACAGGCTTTCAAGATCATATTCGCGAATATCGCGGCCGTCCAGCAGCACGGTGCCCTCGGTCGGGTCGTACAGCCGCATGAGGAGTTTGATGAGCGTCGTCTTTCCGGCTCCGTTCAGGCCGACGATCACTATCGTCTCTCCCGGATGTATCGTAAGATTTATGTTTTTAATGACGTCGTGCTCGACGCCGGGATAACGGAAGCTGACGTTTCTGAATTCGATCGTATGATCGCAGCCGCGGGACGCGACGACCGGATCGTCGGTAATGGGTTTTATTGTCGGCTCCTCCTCCATGAAAGAGATCATGTTATTTATAAACAGCGTTCCCTCGTAAATATTGGCCGTGGTCGTTATGAGCGTCGATATGCCCGACGCGATGGAGCTGAGAGCGCCCGTGTACAGAGAATAATAGCCGACCTCGTATTCGCCTCTGAATACTCCGCGTGCGATCAGCACGAACAGCACGCAGTTTACCGCCGTCGACAGCACGGACGCGCCCACGCCCCACAGCGTTTCCGCGACGATCAGCTTTTTGAGGCCGGCGAAATATTTGCGGAAAACGGAATCGTAGCGCCCGATAAAATCGTCGGCGAGCCCGAGCATCCGTACCTCCTTTACGAGATCCTTGTTGACGATGACGCCGGAATAATAATTCATCTGACGCCTGTCCTTGCTCTTTTTGAAAACGTAATCATGATTTTTACGGCGGTAAATGAAATTGATTATCGTGGACGGTATCGCGACTATCATCACGAGAAGCATCGGGAAAATACCGACGGCTATCAGTACGACGACGAAGGAAACGATAGTGATTATGGCGGAGGCGATTGAGAAAGATGCCTGCAGTACCTGGATCGGTCTGTTGCCGGCTTCCCTGTTCGCGTTTTCCATTCTCGCGTAAAACTCGGGGCTGTCATAACTCGCGAGATCGACCGTTTTCGCCTTGTCCATGATCTTGCGCTTGATATGGTTCGTGACAAGCTCCCCGGAGATCCTTATGAGCATGCCGTCGATGCGGTTCACGACCGTATTCAGCAGAAGATAAGCGAACTGGAAGATCATAAGCGTCATTATCAGCCTGAAATCGCCGATATCCCCGACGTACGCGGCTGCCAGTTTGTTCAGGACTTCTTTGCCGATGAGCGAGCCCGCGAGCGGCATTACGCCGTTAAACAGAGCCATGAAGGCCATAAGGAACAGTATGCCGGGGCTTACCTCCCACACGAGCCTGAAAATATACAGCATCCTTTTCGAGAAGGAGCCGGCGACCTCTTTCAGAAAGCGCGGAACGTCTTTGAGATTGCGCGGCTTCGGAACTTTGTACTGCTCGTTTATTTTATCCGGCATGGCAACACATCCTTAAACGAAGCGGCCCGGTTTGCGGGCCAGGCACGTTACAACGGATTATAACAGATTTGATGCCGAAAGTCATCTTTAAAAACGGCTGAAAATATGATAAAATGGCAAAAATTCAGTTTCGCGCGCCTTGTGCCGACGCGATATTTTCAGGAGGATATATTATGGAAAACAGGAAGATACCGGAGAGAAACGAAGTAGACCCGTCGAATACATGGGATCTCACCCCGCTGTTTCCGGATGACGCAAAATGGGAGGAAGCCTACGCTGAAATCTGCGCGCTCCCCGGAAAAGTCGCTTCGTATAAAGGCAGGCTCGGAGAAAGCGCCGCCACGCTTCTTGAATTCATGAAGCTCGACGACGAGATTAATCTCGAAGCCGAAAGCGTGTACAGCTACGCGAATCTGAAGAGCGACGAGGATACGGGAAACAGCAAGTATCAGAATATGCGCGGCAAGGCAATGGGCGCGCTGGTGGCTCTTTCCGGAGCGTCCGCTTTCGCAACGCCCGAGATCTTAGAGATCGACGACGCGACGCTTGCGAAATTTTATGAGGAAGAGCCGGGACTGCTTACCTATAAACGTTCTTTTGACCGTATCCGCAGAAGAAAGGAGCATTTCCTGTCTCCCGAATCGGAAAAGCTTCTCGCCGCCGCGGGAGAAATGGCGGACAGTCCCGATAATATCGGAAATATTTTGAGAAATGCCGACATGACTTATCCTGACGCTGTCGACGGCGCCGGAAAGAAATATCCCCTCACGAACGGATCGCTCACGCTTCTGCTCGAAAGTCCCGACAGAAAGCTTCGCGAAAATGCATTCAATACGTACTATGCGAGGCTCGGCGAATTCAGGAACACGATCGCCGCGACGCTCGACGGTCAGTTCAAGCAGCTTCGCTTCTTCGCCGGAGCGAGGAATTATCCGAACACGCTCGAAGCGGCGCTTGACCGCACCGAAGTTCCCTCCTCCGTTTATCTCAATCTGATCGACGCCGTTCACGCGAACATGGACAAAATGTACCGCTACGTCGCTCTCAGGAAAAAGCTTCTGAACGTGGACGAGCTTCACATGTACGACGTATATACCCCGGTTGTCGAGGACGCCGACGCGAAGATCACGTTCGAAGAGGCAAAGAACACGGTCCTCGAGGCTCTCGCTGTTCTGGGAAGCGATTATACGGATATGCTCAGGAAAGGCTTTTCGGAGCGCTGGATCGACGTTTACGAGAATAAAGGAAAGAGAAGCGGAGCATATTCCTCGGGCATTTCGAGACCGCACCCGTACGTGCTTCTCAATCACAAGGACAATCTCGACAGCCAGTTCACGCTCGCTCACGAGATGGGCCACGCTCTTCACAGCTATCTCAGCACGAAGAATCAGCCGGTCAATTGCGCGAATTACGTGATCTTCGTCGCAGAGGTGGCGTCAACGTGCAACGAGGTCCTGCTGATGAAATACCTGCTTTCAAAAACGTCGGACCCGAAAAACAGAGCCTATCTCATCAACCATTTCCTCGATCAGTTCAAGGGCACGGTGTACAGGCAGACGATGTTCGCGGAATTCGAATTGTTCATGGGACGTCACAGCGAAGCCGGAGAAACGCTCACCGCAGACGTGCTGACCGAAAAATATCTTGAGCTTAACAAGCTTTATTTCGGTCCGGACATGATATCCGATCCGCAGATCGGTCTCGAATGGGCCAGAATACCGCATTTCTTCTACAACTATTACGTGTTCCAGTACGCGACCGGATTCTCCGCCGCGGTTGCCATCGCGAACAGGATCCTTTCCGAAGGCGAACCGGCCGTGCGCGACTACAAGAAATTCCTTTCCTCCGGCGGCAGCGCCGATCCGATCAGCCTTCTCAGGATCGCGGGTGTCGACATGAGCACTCCGGATCCCGTCAACAGCGCTCTCGAGCTTTTCGGAGATCTCATCGGCGAGATGGAAGAACTTGTTTCCGGAAAGTAATGACGGCGTTTCGCATGGACGGACGCTGAAAACGGCGGCGCAGGGTACGCTCCGCCGTTTTTTCTTTTCCGCTGCGATAACGGTATTATTTTAATTTGCCGGTGATCAGATATACGGGCACCAACCCAACCTCGGACGACCGGCTGTCCTTGCTCACGTTTCTGTTGTCGCCCATCACGAATATATATCCTTCCGGCACGTCGTAGACCGCTCCGTTCGGATACGTGGTGACCGTCTGGTCCATGATATAATCCTCGACGACCTGCTCGCCGTTCCTGTAGAATTTGTCATCGCGGAATTCGATCCTGTCGCCGCCGACCGCGACGATCCTTTTAATGTAAAGAGTGTCCTGCTCTTCCTCCTTGAAAATATTATCGCGGATCCAGGTGTTGTTTTTAAGCACCTCGCCGATCCTGTCAAAGTAGCCGAATTTCTTTTCCTTTCGCGAGATATCTATGATCACTATATCGCCGACCTCGGGTTTTCCGAAAATATATGGGAGCAGTGTGGTCTTGACTTTTTCTTCATTATGAAGCGTAGGCTCCATGGAAGATCCGTAAACGTAATTCGTCCGCGAGACGTAAACGGTCCACGTCAGATATCCCATAACGATGACGACGAATACGATAATGAATATGAGAATATCTTTCAATATTTCCCCGAGGACCCGCAGCACTTTTCCGGATCTTCTGCGTCTGTTCGTTATATACGGATCATCCTGAAAGATATCCTTGTAATCCAGATCGGCGTCGGGAGCGAAGTCTTCAAAATCGTCCGGACTATCATCTCGTTTCCGAGCGCCGCCCGGAATAACCGTTCTGTTTTCGTCCGCGCCGGAGGCGCTCTCCGCCGCGTCTGCAGGCGCTTCCGCAGACGCGCCTGTTCTTCGCGGGGCGTTGCCCGACTGGTTCATGAGTATATTGAAGTCCTCTTCGGAAAATCTGACGTCGCTGTCGGAAAAACCGTTTTCCGGTACGACTCTCATGATATGAGGGAGCTTCGAGCCCTGAGCGTCGCCGGACAGCTGCTTTTCTCCGTTTTCGGCTTTCCGTTCTCCGACGGTCTGCGGGGCGGCCGCTTCAGGAACGTCTGTTCCACCGCCGTCGTTGTTCATATCCATACCGCTTATGGCGTCAAGGTGCGAAAGGCGCGTGATCTCGGCATGGCCCCCGTTTTCGGCCGTCGCCGTGTCCGCCTTCGCCGGTTCGGTTCTTGTCAAATACACAGCCTGAACGACTGTAAACGTTTCGTCGTCGGATATGAGCTTTCTGCGTCCCTGAGAAGCCTCCCTGCGGAGCTTTTCCCGGATCCTTGAGCTCTTGGAGACGACGGTTTCTTCTATTTCTTCCGCGCCATCGAAGGTGTCTTCATCTTCGGCGTCTTCTTCGGATGCTTCTCCGGATGTTTCTCCGGATGTTTCTCTGGACGCTTTTTCTGATTCTTCTCCGGCTTCTCCCTTTTCGGAGTCTTCACGTCCGCGTCCGGCGTCAGTTCCGTCTGCGCCGCCTCGTTCTTCTCCGGAGCCTGCTCCGTCTGCAGGAGCTTCTTCCTCTCCTCGACCATCTGCGGAGTCACCGCCAGCTTCGAGAAATCCGTCTCCTTCAGCGCCCTGAAATCCTTTCTCAGCTTGTTTGCCGCCACTGTCGTGTCGTGCCTCGCTCTCACCGAGACTATCAGCGCTTTCGCCGCCGACAGCATGCTGTTCCTCATTATTTTCTTTTTCATCGTTTTCACGATCGGCTTCTTCGTCCGCTTTATACCAGATCTGATCTTTTTCTTCAGATTCTTTTTCACTTTCCTCAGGGGCTTCCTCGTACTCATCTGCTGTCTCCTCCGAAATAACTTCCGGCTTTTCCTCCGGTATGTCATCGATAACGTCAGATACGTCTTCGGATAAATAATCACGTTCGTCCAGGGACGTATCATCGGAATCGGAAAATTCCATGACGGGCTTCCAGTCGTTGTCGTCCCGCCTGTCGGCGGTCAACGCGACGGTCGGTACTTCGCGAAGCTGATCCTCGTTGGAAAAAGAAAAATTTGGCATGGCGGAGGCCTTTTTCCCGTCGCCGCCTGCGATATCAATATCGTTATTTTCGTTTTCGGTCCGCATTGAAGTGCCGCCTTGCAATCATGATAGAAATAAGAGGTTCACAGGCCAGTGGCCGCCGTGTGCCGCTCCTGCTACCGACCGTTCCATCATAACACAATACACGCTTTTATGCAAACGGATATGAGTCGCCTCAAATTTTTGTCCGGGTGCAGATCGTGTGCAGACCGGAGCAGGCCGGGCAGACGGAGGTTTTCATCATTTTCATGTCGTTCTTGGTTCGAAACTTTCA
>CADBOE010000004.1 GCA_902796205.1 uncultured Ruminococcus sp.
TCCTTCCTTCAGCGAAAGCTCGGACTCGGCTACAGCAGGGCGTCGAGGCTCATAGATCAGATGGAAGAAAAGGGCTATATCAGCGCGCGCGACGGCAACAATCCCAGACAGGTGCTTATTTCTTCGAATCCGCTGAGGTGAACCATGGAAATTGACGGCAACGGAATGAACCGGAGCGTTTTCGACGCGCATTGCGATACTCTTACGGCATTTGACACGTACAGATACAGCCTGTATGACGCGCCTTGTCATTTCAATCTGTCGAAGCAGCTCGGATATAAGGGACACATACAGGTCGCCGATATATGGGTCGACAGGGGAAGACACGACGTTGACAGCCGCGTGGACCGGTATATCGATTATTTTAATTCTCAGCTGGCCGCAAACGGCGACGTCGGTCAGATATTGTGGCGCGAAGATATCGACGCATGCCGGAGGGGGCTTCTGCTCGGGATCGAAGGCGGAGAATGCATTGATTCCGACGCCGCCGACAGGGACGCGGACGGACAATGGAGATTTTCAAGGCTCCGCTGTCTTTTCGGTAAAGGGGTCAGGCTGATCACAGTCACCTGGAATACCCCGAACGAGATGTCCGATACGAACTGCGCCGCGCGCGAGCCCGCCGGCCTGACGGCGTTCGGAGCCGCGGCGGTAAAGGAAATGAACAGACTCGGCATCGCCGTCGATCTTTCCCATATTTCCGACAGAGGCTTTTATGACGCAGCGGAAATATCCGCCGCGCCGGTTATAACGTCGCACTCGAATTCAAGGGCGCTTTGCGCGCACAGCAGGAATCTGACGGACGATATGTTCCTCACCCTGACAGCAAAGGGCGGCGTGACCGGAATCAATCTGTGCCCCGGCTTTCTCGGGGAGGATCCGGACGTTGATACCGTAATAGCCCACATCGAACATTTCGCGGCGCTGGGCGGCGTATCGAACGTGGGGATCGGATCCGACTTTGACGGAGTCGAAGCGCTTCCGAAGGGCATCGAAGGGACGGAAAGTCTTTATAAAATATTTGACCGTCTGCTCCGGATGGGTTATACTGAAGAACAGGTCGACGGGATCGCCGGCGAAAATTTCCGCCGCGTTTTCCGCGCCGTTCTGCGCGAGGCTGACAGATGAAAGAAGAAACGAAATACAATACGAAAAAAGGGAACGGATCGTCAAAGAACGGTTCCGGACTCAGAAAGACCGGAAAGATCCTCGGCCGCATAGGAATATGCCTGCTGACGCTGATACTTGTGCTCGTCATCGGTATCATCGGAATGCTGATGGTGCTATATTACGGACCGTCACCTTCGGCAAGGGACCGGTTCGTGCTTACCGTGACCGAAACGAGCGCCGGCGGCTTTCTCGCGACGTGGTTCCTGCCGCGAAGCACGGTGGAGGAGATTAAAAGCAGAAACGTCGTCGAGCAGTCCGACGAAACGACGAACACGTCGCTGATCACGATACCCGGCAGCAAAACGCAGAAGGGCGAGGACGATCCGAAGGCGACGCCGCAGCCCGGAGTGGAAAAGCCGCCGGAGGAATATGACATAAACGGCATCAGCCTCATAGACATCACCGGAAGGACCTACCGCGGAAAGCTTCTCATCGTAAACAACCCGAAAAGGGTATATATCGGCACCCCCGAAGCGTACGGCGAAGACAAAAAAGGCGTTTCCACCATCAATATGGTCCAGAGGGACAACGCTCTCTACGGCGTGAACGGCGGAGGCTTCTTCGATACCGGAAAGGGCAACGGCGGCGTGCCGACCGGCAGGGACAATTCCCCCGGCATCGTCATTTCGCGCGGAAAGCTGATGTGGGGAAGCAAATATGATACCTACGAGGTGATCGGCATCAACAGGGACGGAATACTGGTTCTCGGCAAGATGACCGGACAGCAGGCGCTGGATCAGGGCATAGTCGAGGCGTTCAATTTCGGCCCCTATCTGATCGTCAACGGCGAGCCGGTCTCCGTTCAGGGATTTACCGAAAGCAGCCTCAACCCGCGCACCGCGATCGGTCAGCGCGCCGACGGAGCCATGCTGATCCTCACGATCGACGGCCGCCAGCCTACCAGCGTCGGGGCGTCGTACGAGGATCTTATTGAAATAATGATGAGATACGGAGCGGTAAACGCGGCCAATCTCGACGGCGGGTCGTCCACCTATATGGTCCAGAACAGCCCCGACAGCAACGATCCGAAAATAATTACGCAGACCGCATCTCTGTACGGTCCGCGCGGCATGGCGACCACCGTGCTGGTGGCAAGGGTCGAAGACGTTTACAAGGGGGCGTACAATGACTGACAGAGCCTCTGACAGGTCTTACGGCACGGCGGGCCGGCAGACCGGACGTACAGTTAACACGGGAAGAGCCGGAAAAAAGAAAACAAAAAAAAGCGCCTTCTGGAAAGGGCTCCTCATCGCCGTGATGGTTGCGGCCGTAGCCATACTGATCGGCCTTATCTGGTTCTTCAACTGGCTCTCCGATTACGAGGACAGCGAGCGCCATCACGTCGCCGAAAACGCGCTGGCCGTTTGCGCCGCGGGAGATTTCGAGACGATCGCTTCGTTTACCGACGTTGTGCGTTCCGGCCTCGAATCGCGCGAGGTCTACGCCGAGGAAATAGCGAAGCTCATGAGCGGAAAGACCCTGACCTACGCCAAGGCCTTCTCTTACGACCGCTTTGAAAAGCCGATCTACAAGATAATGGCGGACGGGAAATACGTCTGCCGGCTCGTCCTCCGGAAGGACGGGAAGTCCAGATATAATTTTGACAAATATGCCGTCGATTACTTTACGGAATTTGATTTCGGATCTGGAAAGGTCGCTTTCCTCGTTCCCGATTATTATCAGGTATATTGCAACGGTGTGCTCCTGGATGAATCGTATATCGCCCGCAAAGGACTCAACACCGAGCTTCTGAAATACGCGCTCACGGACAGCGCAGAGCCTTCTCTTGCCAGATATGAGATATCGGGGCTCACCGGCCGGTGCGACATCACCGCGAAGGATCAGTTCGGCGGCACGGTCGAGCTGACCGAATCCGGCGGAAGCTATTCGGCTGAATTCGGTTCGCTTCGCTTCATGGTACCGAGCAACGCCTCCGTGTACGTTGGCGGAGTCAGACTCGGCGACAGATACAGGACTGAGGTATCCTCCGGCGAGTCGGGCGAGCTTTCGTTCGCGCCTATGCTTTTTTCAGACGATCAGGTCACCGGATATACCGAATACAGGGTCGACTATCTGAGCCCCGGTACGGAATTCAGAGTGACGGGAGGATCGGGAGAGGAGCTTTCGCTTTCGCTCGGATCGGACGGCGTTTACCGCGCCGGAGTGTCAGAATATACCGTCATTGCCCCCGAGGGAGCCGAAGTCAGCGCCGGCGGCGTCGCCGTTTCGGCTTCGGACAAGTGGCGGACGAGATCCGGCATTCCCGTCGCAGAGCTGTCCTCGATCCTGCCGAAATATCTCCCTGAACGGCCTGCGTTGTGCGAATACAAATTTTCAGTTTCCGGCAGCGAAGTACCGGAGGTCACCGTCCGCGACATGCTGGGCGACGTGCATACGCTTGAAGCCGACGATAAGAGTACGTTCTCGTTTGACTTTTCGGTCCTCCGCAACGTCGAGGAGCTGACCTCGCTCGCGGTAAAGCGCACCAAGATGTACGCCGAATGCATAACGTCGGATATGGACCACGACACGTTCATGAGCTATATCCTTCCTGAGCAGCCGATGTATTCCGAGCTGAAGGACAATCCGTATTACTTCTATACGGGCCACAAAAAACACTGGTTTGAGAATGAAAAATGGAACGATCTTCGCATTTACGGCGATAATTGCTTCTCGTGCGAAGTGAGCTTCGATTACTATATCGGAGAGATCAGGACGGACAAGGATTTCGTGAAGATGCTCCCGCTGGACATACGCTTCTGGTTCGTAAAATACGAGGGCTCGTGGTATATGGCCGACTGGAATATCCTCTGACGGGGATCATTCATGCCGATATCTTCCGGCCTGACTTCAGGCCGATGATATATGATATTGATTAAAAAGAAAGGAGGGAACAAAATGGACACACAGAAGAAATTTGCGGTCCTCATCGACGCGGACAACGTTTCGCCCGAACGCTTCGAACGTATTTTCGGAGAGCTCTCGCTCTGGGGTCAGGCCACTTACAGACGCATCTACGGCAACTGGGCCGAGTATAACCGCAGCGCACTCAAGGAAAAGCTGGTGGAATACGCGCTCACTCCGGTGCAGCAGTTCAACTACATCAAGGGAAAGAACGCGACCGACATAGCCATGGTGATAGACGCGATGGATATTTTATATACCGGTACGGTGGACGGATTCGCCATCGTTACTAACGACAGCGATTTCACCAGACTCGCGCTGAGACTGCGCGAAAGCGGAATGACCGTTATCGGAATGGGAGACGACGTTGCTCCCGCGTCGTTCCGGGCAGCCTGCACCGATTTTGTCGTTCTGAGAGAATCGCGCAGGATAGCGGAGGAACTGACCGCACAGAAAAAACTGAGGCTGGCCGCGAGGAGATCTTCCGCCGTTCGCGGGAGAATCGCGAGAGGGGAGAGGTCCGTCGAGGAGGAGGAAAAAACTCCCGCTCAGGACGCCGGCGCCGAACGCGCCTATTCCGTGAACAGGGAAGCTGCCGCGGAAACTCCGGCGCAGGCCGAACGCGTCGTGCTTTCAGACCGCGATCTCAGGCAGAGCATTAAAAACTTCCTGTTCGAATGCCGCGAAGAAGACGGCTGGATGTCTGCCAGCGTTCTTGTGAACAAGCTGAAGACGGAATTTCCGGATCTCGATATCAAAGATTACGCGGATCTGCCGCTTTTCGCCGGAAAACGCAAAATCTGGACGACTTATTTCCTTTCGCTCGGTTTTTGCGAGAGTATTCAGAAGGGGCCGAGCAATTACGCTCTGCGCCTGAAGGCCGATGAACGCAGGAAGATCTCCGAATCACGCGAAAACGGCGCGGCGAAAGCCGAAACCGCCGCTGACGCGGAGCCGGTAAACGCCGCTGATACCGCTGTGAACACGGAGACCGCCACCGCGGCCGCTGCTGCTCCTTCGGAGGACAAAGCGAAAAAATCCGCCGGCGGAAGACGCCGCGGAGGAAGAAGGAAGGCGGAAAAGCCGGCCGAAGCGACGTCTGACGCTACCGCGGATAACGCGGCCGGCGCGGCCCGCGAAACGACGGCTTCCGCAAACGACGCGCCCGTGGCTGAAAAGCCCGCGCGGAAAGCGGAAACGGAGCCTGCGGGAGCGGATCCTGCCGGAAAGGCGGCCGGACAATCTGAAACGAAATCCGAACCGAAAGCCGGTGCGAAAACCGGGACGGGATCCGGAAGGAAATCCGGACAGAAGGCCGTGAAGAAAGCCGACGCGGAACCTTCCGCCGAAAAACCGGAAAATGCCGGCCCGGAAAAGCCCGCTCAGGCAAACAGGAAGACTTCCGGAAGGTCGCCGCGAAGAAAAGCTTCAGGTGAGGAAACCGCCGCGAAGGAAACCGCCGCGAAGGAAGACGGATCGGCCGCATCCGTCAAAGCGGAGCGCGAGCAGACCGGAACGGAAAATGCCGGAAAGAAGCCTGCGCAGCGAAGAGCCGGAAGACAGAAAACCGGCGAGCAGAAAAAAGACTGATCTGCCGCCGCGCGAATGCGCACAACACCAAAGCCGTCAGCCGGATATTACTTCATATCCGCCGGCGGCTTTTTTGTTCAAAAAACTGTTGCCTTCAGTCCTGATCCGGCCGGAAATCGAAACTAACTTCCTCGCCGAATCTGCTGAACGTCACCGACAGGCGTAAGTCCGCCGAAAAAGCTGTAAGCTTACTGTTGGCATATAATTCGATTATTACATTTCCCGAGAAACCGACGCTCTTGATGTAGCCGTCGGACGAGATCGTTAGTTTATATTCGAGATCCCGTAAATTCATGAAGCGCACCTCGGATTTCATTGCTCCGGGACTGAGGTAATATTTGTTAAGCGCGCCTGATATGATTCTTTTTACTTCATCATCGTCAGGCGTGAAGACGATGGTTACTTCGCCGTCTTCCCCGTTTATGCGGGAAGCGTTTTTGAACTCATTTTTCCCGAAAACAAGAAGCGTATTTACGTCGGAAATCGCGAAAGAGTGGATACAACTCAGTTCGCTGATTTTGTCAGGCTGCTCTTTCCTGAATTTATTCTCTTTTTCGAAAGCCGAACGGTATCTCACGTAAGTATTGCCGGCGGAATGAAACATATCCTCCTCGGCCGAGCTCTTTGACGCGCCGTATAACTGCACGACGTACTTCACGACTTCCTGCGCCGTCAGCGCGTCTCTGTCGTTGATATTCCTTGCCCGGAACGCGGATATGAGCGTCACCTCGGCTTCGGGACGGTCATTAAATCCTCTGTTGAAAAGCTTCATTGACAGCACGTAATTTGCATTGAGCGATCCGGCATCCAGCGTTTTCGCGTATGCCAGCCTGTATTTCCGGTACAGGTCTTCGTTTTCCGGCGCGCACGATGACGCGATGAACGAAAAAAGAACCGTCATGATCATAACAGCGAAAAAAGCGATCCGTTTACGGCCGGATTTCTCCGATAATGACAATTTCATGCAGCTGATCCCTTTCGAGCGGAATTGATGCCGTTATTATAATCCACGCCGCCGCGGGTGTCAATTTTTCCGTCCCCCCCGGGGAGTTCAGCTGAAGTGAAAAGTTAACTTCTACTCCAAAGGGGTCGGAGTAGAAATAAGTCGTGCAAATAATTCGTGTTGAAATAAGTCTTGCAA
>CADBOE010000005.1 GCA_902796205.1 uncultured Ruminococcus sp.
AATATTAAGAGATGTCACGCGTTGTTGCCCATCAAGGACAATATAATAGTCGCCCTCTTCTCCGAACACCTCTGGTGCTTTTTCGTTCTTGCTCTCTCCAGATTTAAATTCACGAAGGAAATAGTAAAGATTCGGCTTCTCGTCATTAATAGTTTTCTTGTTCGTTTTCCAGAAAATGCATGAACCAATGGAATATCCATCAACTATTGAATCAAACAATTTCTCAACGTCTTCCATACTCCATACATATTCCCTTTGAATATCAGGAAGCAGGAGGAATCTATCTTTTGCCAGTTTGAGTGCCTCTTTTGCACTCATATCTATATATTTATTTGAATCAGCCATTTGCTCTTCTCCTTTGTGTTCACTTCCACTCGATCACAGCGTCGATCAGCTGCGCATACATCGTTTCTCCCTCGTAATAAATATCGAAAACGCCTGAAACGGTGATCTCGTTCCCTTCCTCCGGATATTCATCCGGATATTTGCGTTCATCCTTCAGCACGAATTCGATCCCCTGCGCGCAGCATGCGGTCGCGTCGGCGATGACGCATGAAAAGTAATGTCTGCCGTTTCCCTCAAAATGTGCGAAATTGCCTTTCATCCTGATACCGCTTCCGGTGTACAGCTCCGGCGCGGACATCATGTTGTAAACCTCGGCGTAAACCATCGTGGAGCTGAGCTTCGTAAGATCCACGTCGATCCTGAGCTCGCCGCCGTCGTTATCGCCGTTCGGTCCCCGACCCGGAGAGGAATCCTCCCTTACCGCGGTCGCAGCGCACGAACAGGCGGCAATACAGATAAAGAGCGCAAGCATAACAGTCAATATTTTTTTCATCTGCTTCTGCCTCCCGAAAGCAGCCCGGCGAGCGAAAACAAGCCGAAGCCGATTATGTCAACGGTAACGATCGTCGAACCGACGGGCGTGCCGGCGAGGATCGATATGAGTATGCCCAGCACGGCGCACGTGACGGAAAAGACCGCGGCGCATACCGTGACTGCGCGGAAGCTTTTGAATATGCGCATCGCCGAAAGGGCGGGAAAAATCACAAGCGCCGAAATGAGCAGCGAACCGACAAGATTCATCGCGAGCACGATTATCACGGCGATAATTACGGCGATGACGGTATTGTACGCTCCCGCTTTCGTTCCGGTGGCCTTTGCGAAATTCTCATCGAACGTGACGGCGAATATCCTGTTGTAGAAAAATATGAACAGAGCCACCGTGACGGTGGAAAGGACGCAGCTGATCCAGAGCTCGACGGTCGAAAGAGTAAGTATTTTCGTGGAGCCGAAAAGCGTGGAGCATACGTCTCCCGAAAGATTCGACGATTTTGAGAAAATATTCATCAGGAGATATCCGACCGCCAGCGCTCCGACGGAAATCATCGCCACGGCCGCGTCGCCCCTGATTCTGGTATTCTGGCCCGTCCGCAGAAGCAGCACGGCGCTGATAACGGTTATCACCAGCACGAGCGGCATCTGATTCGTCAATCCGAGCACGCCGGCTATCGCCATCGCTCCGAAGGCAACGTGCGACAGTCCGTCCCCGATGAAGGAGAAGCGTTTGAGGACGAGCGTGACCCCGAAAAGAGACGAACAGAGCGCGATCAGCACGCCGACGATGAGCGCGTTGCGCACGAAAGGATATTCCATATACGCCGTCAGTTTTTCAATCATTTCTGCCATTATATCACCTGTTTTCCGGAATCCGGCCCGTCATTCAGTTATGTCCGGTTATGTCCGGTTATGTCTGTTCAGCCAAGCGCCATTTTCAGTATCCGGAGGTTGCTCTCCATGATACCGGTATACGTGGCGCCCTTTTCGATATCGGCGGAGGTCGTCGACTGCATCGAATCCATCGCGAGAACCGTCTGATCGCGGGTCGACGTCGAATCTCTGACGGTGCCGGCGAGCTTTCCGTCCGAGCTCTCCGTCACTATAATGTTTCTGAGCCCGAGCTCGTCGATCTTCCCCGTAAGAAATATTACGGTCTCAAAGCTCGCTTCCGTTTCGGCCGAGCAGCCCGCGAAGGCGGCATAATAATCGAGTCCGTAGTCATCCGTCAGATATCTGAAAGGAAATCTGTCGCCGAACAGCAGCGTACGTACCGCGGCGCCGTTCACGGCCTTTTTATATTCCCCGTCGAGCTCGCTGAGACGGGCCAGATATTTTTCGGTATTTGCTTTATATCTGTCGCTGTTTCCGGGATCGATCCTGCACAGTTCCGATGAGATACGGCTGCATATCACAGCGGCGTTCCGGAGAGAGAGCCATACGTGTTCGTCATATTCAGCCTCCCCGCCCGCCCCGTCTCCTAAGTGATCGTGACCGTGTTCGTGTTCTTCCTCTTCCATTCCCTCTACGATCTCTTCCGTCTTTGCAGCGTCGCCCAGAACGTCGAGCATGTTGATGACGGTCATATTTTTGTTTTTTGCGTTTGAGAGCGCGTCGTCGGCCCATTCGTCGGATTCACCGCCGACGTAAATGAAAACGTCGCAGGTCGAAATCGTTATGACGTCGTCTACCGTCGGCTGAAAGCTGTGCATATCTATCCCGCTGTCCGCCAACAGGATCAGCTCCGTTCCGCCGTCGGCACCTTCGATTATATTTTTCACCCAGTCGTATCCGGGAAATATTGTGGAAACGATCTTCAGTCCGCCTCCGGTATTACCGGCCGGTCCGGTGCACGCCGGCAGCAAAGCCGCCGCCATAAACACAATCAGAAGTAGTGAAGCGATCTTTTTCACTGACCACACGTCCTTTCAGCTGTTCACCTGTTTTGCTTTACAGATCTTTTCCGCGCATTTTTCGCACGTCCCGGAAAGGATCGTATTTACGCGATCGACGGAAAAGCGTGCTTCACGCATGATATTGCTGACAAGCAGATTCGTTGCAGGCGCCTCGAGGTGGCATATCCTGCCGCAAACGGAGCATTCGAGGTGCAGACATCCGCGGCAGCGTGCGGAACCTGTATATCTGAAAAGGACTTTGTTCTGACCCGGCGTGACGATACGCATGATCCTGCCGTCCTTTTCGAGCATCGACAGATTCCTGTAAACGGCGCTTCTGCTCATTTCCCCGGGCGGAACCAGACCGATTATCTGTTCGGCCGTCATCATCTCGTCGATATGTTCTTCAAGAGCCTCCGTCAGCAATTCTCTTTTCCGCGTCTGATAATGCACGTGAATAATTCTCCCTGAAAGCAAACATAAATTTGCGACTGAGTCGCAAATCCGATTCTACACCTCAGCCGTTGCGCTGTCAACCCGTTCTTTTATGCCGTCAACCCGTTCTTTTTTACGCTGAAGTGAAAAGTTAACTTCTACTCCAAAGGGGTCGGAGTAGAAATAAGTCGTGCAAATAATTCGTGTTGAAATAAGTCTTGCAA
>CADBOE010000006.1 GCA_902796205.1 uncultured Ruminococcus sp.
AAACGGGCCAGCTTTTCATTTCTATCGCGTTTTCAATATCTCTTCTTGTGACTCCGCCGCCGTGATCTCCCACGCCGTAGACGATCAATCCGGTCTTGAGTCCTCCCATTCTCCCGCAAAGTGCGGGCAGGCCGGCTCCGATGAGCGGAGTTATGCCGGAGTTGTACCAGTAGGGCTCGCGGTATGCCAGCACCTCGGCGCCCGACGGACTTCTGAAGCGATAAAGAACGTAATCGTCGTCGATGCCGCGGCAATGGTAATAATATTTCAATCCGCCGTACCTGTCGATCTCCGGCACGTTTGCGCTGTGGCCGAACGTGTCCGGGGAAAAATCTATCTGCAGACTCTCTCCGGGCACTTCCCAGATCTCCTCGAGATATTTTTTAGTAAGTTCGATAGTTTTTATGAGTGATTCGCCGGAAGGCATATTTTTATCCGTTTCGACCCACGCGCCCGCGGTGACCTCCCACCTGCCGTCGCGTATATGCTTCTTCATGCGCTCCATGAGATCGGGGTCGTAACGTTCGACGATCTTGTAGGTGGAAGCCTGAGACTGCGAAAAGCAGAAATCCGGATACTCATCCAGCAGGTTGCACATCGTGGTAAACGTGGCGCACGTCGCTGCGACGGTCTCGTTAAAGCTCCACATCCAGTTCATATCTATGTGGGCGTGTCCGCACAGGATAAGCCGGTATTCTTTCGCATCGCCGCTCATCGGAAGCAGCTCCTGCTCGGCGCGGGCGCAGTCGGCCGCGGTCAGCCCGCCTTCGCGTCCGAGAGCTTCTTCAAGAACTCCGATCGAATTGGATATAAGCTTCGAATACATGCCGCCGTTTTCGTCATAACGGTCGAGCTTGAGAGCGAATTCGAGCTCCCCCATTATCCTTCTTACGTTTCTGTCCGCGGGGGTGATGCGCATCGTTTCCTCGGGCTTTGCCCCGAACGAATATTCGAAGGACTGCCGTCTTCTCATTCCTCCGATCTTCTGCATCAGGCGGTCGAATCTCGAATCGTTGTTCATATCTGTCATTCTCCTTTCCGGCATGCGGATCATCCGGTGTTATGAGATTTTTACGCCGAGATTATAAACTTTTCAAACGGCGGCAGTCAATAGAAACATGCCCGCGACAAACGAAAAACAGACGGCGAGCCCGAAGCCGGGAGGATGGGCGGGAGCCGGCTCTCCGGAAAGACTCTCCGGAAACAAAATCGCTGTTGACAACCCGGGCGGAGCGGAGTATAATGTGCATCGTTGTCCGTGAGGTCAACGTATGCGCCCATAGCTCAACTGGATAGAGCGTCTGGCTACGGACCAGAAGGTTGTGGATTCGAGCTCTGCTGGGCGCGCTTGGGGTCCGTCTTTATGGAGACGGGCCTTTTTTGTTTGCGATACTTCCGCGGTTTTCCGCCCCGCCGCCGGGCCGCCGGATCGATCGCCGTTTCGCCTGATCATTTCCTTGCCTCCGGAACGCGCGGATGGTACAATATGCAAAAAACAACACAAAGGAGATCTCATCATGAAAGATTGCGTAAGCTCATACAGTTTCGGAGGATACGTTGAACGTCTCGGCATACTCGGCGTGATCGCAAAAGCGGCCGAAATGAAATTCGGAGGGATCGAATTCGTCGAAGGCGCGTGGACGAACGGACTCGACAAAAAAGTTGCCGCCGGATGCCGCGAAGAAGCCGCAAACCGCGGTCTCGAGTGCGTTTCCTACTGTATCGGCGCCGATTTTATTTACGGCTCGGGAGGAGATCTCAAAGCAGAAATCGACAGAGTGAAAGCGCACGTCGACTTTGCCGCCGCGCTCGGAGTAAAAAATATGCGGCACGACGTCGCATACGGGATGCGCGCGGAAAACGGAAGAAAATCCGGACTCGGATACGACGACGCCCTTCCCCGCATCGCCGAGGGCTGCCGCGCCGTGGCGGAATACGCGGCGTCAGCGGGAGTGGGAACAATGACGGAAAATCACGGCTATTTTTCACAGGACGCTCAAAGAGTCGAGAAGCTGATCAACACCGTGGCCCATCCGAATTTCGGAGCGCTCGTCGACATCGGAAATTTCATGTGCGCGGACGAAGCTCCGGAAAGATCGGTCGGCATCATGGCGCCGTACGCAAAACACGTACATTGCAAGGATTTTCATTATAAATCCGGTACTTCTCCGTGCCCCGGGCGCGGGTGGTTCCCCACGAGAGGGCAGAACTGGCTGAGAGGCGCCATACTCGGTCACGGAGTTGTGCCCGTCGCCCAATGCATACGGATATTGAAAGCAGCCGGATACGACGGCTGGTATTCGATAGAATTCGAGGGAATGGAAGACAACCTTCTCGGCATCGAACTCGGTCTTGAAAATCTGGTCTCCGCCATAAGCTGAGCGGATGACCGCACGGCCGGCCGGATGAGCGGACGGATTATCTGCCGTTCGTTCACCGGTCGCCGGAAATCGACAATTTCACCCCGAGAGCCTCGCACAGTTTGTCATATTTTTCAAAAAGAGCGCCATCGGGTTCGCGCGTTCTGACGCATCTCATCATCAGATTTTTCGGAGTGTCGAGAGGAGAAATATATTCGACCATCGATACGTCGTAGCCGGAAGCTTCAAGATACAATCCGCGAAGTCCGTCTGTAAGGCTGTCGGCTATTCTGGCCTTCAGTATTCCGTATTTCAGCACCGGATCGGCGTCGCCGATGCTGTAGCCCTGCGCGTTCATTTCCTTGTGGCAGCACGGAACGCATACTATCGCTTTTATCCCTCGCTCCAGACCGAATCTCAGCGCGAGATCCGTCGCCGTGTCGCACGCGTGAAGTGAGATGAGCAGATCGAATCTTTCGTCCGACCTGTATTTGCTTATGTCTGTACGGATGAATTTCATATCGGAGTAGCCGATCCTCCCGGCGATCCCGGCGGAGTCCTCTATCACTGTGGCGTTATAATCGAGACCCGTGAAGCGGCACGGCGTTTTCAGCACGTTTTTTATATAGTAATAAAGGGCGAACGAAAGATATGATTTTCCGCAAGCGCAATCGACGATCGAAACGCTCCTGTCTCCGACGGTCTTTCCGGCTTTATCCTTTTTCTCGGCGCATATTTTTCTCAGCATGGGATCGATCAGCTCTATAAAATGATCAATCTGGTTGTATTTTCTTATCTTGTCGTTTTTTACTTTTCCGTTTTCGCCCATAACGCCGATGGCTTTAAGCATTTCCGCCGCCTGCGGATCTTCCGGCTTGATGAAATAGGCGCGGTTGCTCATTGACGCGGTCCGGAGCGCACGGCCGTGAGCACCGGCGTCTCCCGCTCCGGAACGGGCTTCCTCCCTGCCGGCGGTCCTGAACACGACGTCGCGGTCCTTTGCAACGATCATGCTGTCTTTTACGGGATCTGAATAAACGAGCGTCAGCTCGTCAAATCCGGGGACGAGTCCGCGCACGAACGAAACGAATCCGTCATGGTCGACGTCGTACGAATTGCCGCCGAAATTGAACCTGAGCCTGCCTTCCTTATCCGGCGACGCGGTGAGCGAATAATATTTCAATCCTGATCTGAAATCTGCTTTTATTTCCGTAACGGCGCATTCGCCGTCAACGAGTCTCGAACCGAGGCCGCTCATAAAAAAAGCCACTTTTTCCGCCGTCTGTTTGTTCACGTCTGATCCCTCCGCTGATTTCCGCACGCGGCCAGTTCATCCGCGGACGGCTGATATTCAGGCCCGAAAACCGCCGCGGCAACTTCCGGTCCGAGCTCCCTGAACGCTCCTTTTTCAAGCGCCGGGTCGAGGCCGAGCCCGCCGATACTTATGCGCCTGAGATAAAGAACCTCGTTGCCGGAAGCGGCGAACATTTTTTTGACCTGATGAAATTTTCCTTCCGTTATGCACGTAAGCGCCGCGAATCCGTCGTCCGACGCGACACTCACGAGCAGCGCGCTTTTGTATCTGGTACCGTCTCTCAAAACTATCCCGTTTTTGAAAGCTTCTATATCCCGTTCCTCCACGGGCTTTTTGAGCAATGTGAAATACTTTTTTACGATATGCTTTTCGGGCGAAATTATCCTGTGTATGAACGGTCCGTCGTTCGTCAGCAGCAGAAGGCCTTCGGCATCCTTGTCGAGCCGTCCGGCAACGCCGAGTTTGTACGAGCGGAATTCTTCTCCTAAAAGCTCGGTAACGACCGGGCCGGAGCCGTCCTCTGTGGACGAGATATAACCTGCCGGCTTATTGACCATAATATAAACGAACGGCCTGTATGCGATCTCGCGGCCGCGGGCGCATACGGTCTCGGTTCCCTCGCGGAGAGGATACGACGCGTCCCTGATCTCGCGGCCGTCCACGGTGATCTCCCCTGACAGAAGCAGCTTTTTCACGTCTTTCCTCGAACCGAGCCCCATATTCGAAAGATAGCGGTCGAGTCTCATATGATGCGTCGCCACCCTTTCGGATAATAATTTTTCATTATTCCGTCACGCATTTCTCCCGAACCGATCTGATATCCGCCAACGCACACGGCGTTGAAGCCGTTTCCGGCCGAATCGCAGGCAACGGATTCGCCGCGCAGATATCCTCTGATTTCGGCTCCGTCAGGGTCGAGATCAACTTTTCTTCTGAACGCGCCCCTGTCAAGGCTCATTATAAAATGCTGGGCCGGTCTGAAGCGGTTGTACGATATTTCCCCCGCGTGGACGCCCATTCTGAGAGTTTTGAGCCCGTCAATGTCCGCCGGCTCGAACGGACAGATGAAAAGATTGCTGCCCATCATGTAGAAGAAGCAATCTTCGTAAGGCAGATAATTGAAATTGTCCGCGGCGAAGCGAACGTATTCTTCCGGGATCCGCCCGAGAATTCTGAAGCTGCGCGGACTCCTTGCGCGGACTGCGCCGGCCGCTTCTCCTCCGCCGCGTTCTTTTACCATCATTGCGGCAAACTGCCCCTCGCCTTTCAGTCTGTGGGGCCACAATCTCGCCGTGCCGGAAAGATCGGGGTGCGCGGTCGTTGCGAATCCGTCCGATACTCCACCGGTTTTCGGCAGCTCCCGCAACGCGAATCCCGGATGTGAATCAAGAAATCTCGAAACGCTTCCCTCGTTTTCTGCAACGTCGAAAGTACATGTCGAATAAACGATCCTTCCGCCCGGTCTGACAAGGCCTGCGGCTTCCTCCAATATCCCGTCCTGCATGGCGGCGCACTTGTCGTTTCTGAATACTTCCCAGCTTTTCAGGGCTTCCTCATCCTTCCTGAACATCCCTTCGCCGGAGCATGGCGCGTCGATCAGCACGACGTCGAAATATTCCCCGAAACGTTTTTTCAGTTCCCCGGGAGTGCAATTGGTCACTATCGCGTTCGGAACTCCGCCAAGTTCTAAATTGTAAAGAAGGGTTCCCGCTCTGGAGGCGCTGATATCGTTCGATACGAGCATTCCCTTCCCGGCGAGATCGGATGCCGCTCTGAGACTCTTTCCGCCGGGAGCGGCGCAGAGGTCAAGCACTTTTTCGCCCGGCTTTATCATTGCGTTCGCGGCCGGATACATCGCGCTCGGTTCCTGGATGTAATAAAGACCGGCAAGATAGTAAGCTGATCTTCCGGGCATTTTCGCGGGGTCAATGTCAAAATAATAACCGTCGTCGCACCACGGAACTTTCTCCCCGAGGGCGCAGCAGTCCTTTATGAGATCGGAAAGCTTTTCCTTTTCTATCTTGAGCCGGTTGGCCCTGAGGCCGTGAACGCAAGGCCCGGACAGTTTCATTTCATAAAGGGCATATTCTTCCGCGCCGATCATGTCGATGATCTTTTGCCTGAATTTTTCGGGTATGTTCACGCTGTAGTCTCCTGACGTCCGTCCGCTTTGCAAGGCCGGCGATGTGCGTTCCGCCGCCGCTGCGGTTAGAATTCTATCCGCATACTTGTTTTGTGTCAAGAATTCGAGGCATAAAAAAAACACGCTTTCACGTGTTTGATTTGTATGACTCCTACGAGAATCGAACTCGTGTTTCCGCCGTGAGAGGGCGGCGTCTTAGCCGCTTGACCAAGGAGCCGTTACCTGGCGGATTATATACTATTATCCGGGTGTTGTCAATATTATTTTTTCGCGTTATTTTTTTCGCGTATTTTTTTCCGTGTTATTTTTTTCGAGTGAAAATTTTTGCGGGTGCA
>CADBOE010000007.1 GCA_902796205.1 uncultured Ruminococcus sp.
TACAGCGCCGGGCCTTCGGGCATGAGCTTCAGCACGGCGTCGAGAACGATGTCGATACCGTCGTTTTTCAGAGCCGATACCGGTACGACGTCCGAAAAACTCACCAGCCCGGAAAGCGTCTTTATCCTTTCAAGGAGCTGTTCCTTCGGGATCGCGTCAATCTTGTTCAGTACGAGAACGGCCGGCTTTCCCGATCTTTTTATGAGCTCGGCTATCCGGAGATCGGCGCTGAGCAGCGTTCTGTCGGTGCTGTCGCAGACGTAAACGACGGCGTCCACCTCTCCCAGCGTCTTTTTTGCCGCCTCGGTCATCATCTCGCCGAGCTTGTTTTTCGGCGAATGTATTCCCGGGGTATCTATGAAAATGATCTGGTAGTCCTCTCCGCTCAATATAGCGCGCATATTCTCCCTGGTCGTCTGGGGTTTCGGCGAGGTGATCGCTATCTTCTCTCCGAGCAGTCTGTTGATGAGAGTCGATTTTCCCACGTTAGGTCTTCCGACCACGGTTACAAATCCTGTTTTGTGCATCTTGCGCCTCCGGTTCAGTTTCTTTCAAGTCCCGCCTGCCGCAGCACGGACTCCGTAAGAGTATTCATGATCTTTTCGTCCTCAGGGGTCATATGGTCGTATCCTGTCAGATGGAAAAAGGAATGAGCCGTAAGAAAGCCCGTTTCCCTCTCGATGCTGTGACCGTATTCCGCGGCCTGGGCAAAAGCGCGCTCCGCCGAAATTACTACGTCGCCGAGAAAAAGCAGTCCGTTTTCCGGATCGACGTCGTGACTGAACGCGCGTCCGGTACCGTTTTTGAGATCAAGAGCCGGAAACGACAGCACGTCCGTCGGTCGGTCTATCCCCCTGTATTCTGCGTTATATTTCCGTATGCCCTCGTCGTCGGTAAATATCACGTTTATCACGGCGCCAGGCGAGCCGGCTCCGGCGCAAAGACCGGGGACCGGACTTCCTTCGCGCTTGCAGGCGGTGCGGAAGACGGAGATAACGGTATTCAGGACGGACTTCTTCTGCGCCGCGTCCATAAGCTTCCTTTTTTCAAACAGAAATTTGCATTTGCAGATCATTTTTCGCCTTCCGGAATCAATTTCAGACAGTACGTCACGAACGTTTTTCGTGTTTCTCATAAGCTTTTATTATCTTCTGCACCAGCTGACAGCGGACGACGTCCTTCCCGGTCAGATTTATAAAACCGATCTCGTCAACGTCGCCGAGGATCTTCTGGATCCCGGTGAGTCCGGAGGTCTTGTCCCTCGGAAGATCGATCTGCGTGACGTCGCCAGTAACGACGGCCTTTGAATACTGTCCGATCCTCGTCAGGAACATCTTGAGCTGCTCCGGCGTCGTGTTCTGGGCCTCGTCGAGAATAATGAAGGAGTTGTCAAGCGTCCTTCCGCGCATATACGCAAGAGGCGCGATTTCTATCGCTCCGCGTTCCACGTTCTTCTGATACGCGTCGATGCCCATAATGTCGTACAGAGCGTCATACAGAGGTCTCAGATAGGGATCCACCTTGCTCTGAAGATCCCCGGGCAGGAATCCGAGTTTTTCTCCGGCTTCGACCGCGGGACGCGTCAGGATTATCCTCGAGACCTCGTTTTTTCTGAACGCCGCGACCGCCATGGCTACTGCGAGATAAGTCTTTCCGGTGCCGGCGGGTCCGATCCCGAACGTGACGGAATTCTTCCTGATGGATTCGATATATGATGACTGGCCGAGCGTTTTCGCTTTTATCGGTCTTCCCTTCGCGGTGACGCAGATCCCGTCCGTCGTATATTGATTGACAGACTGCGTGCCGTTTTCCGTTACCATATCGCAAAGATAGGCGGTCAGTCTTTTGCTGATTATCTCGTTTTCGCCGGCGAGGGCGGCAATGCGCCGCAGCACCGCCTCGGCGTTTTTGAGATTATCTTCGGCGTCGCGGTCGAATCCGTCGCACGACAGTTGTACTTCTCCGTCGGCATTCAGAGATATCCCGACCCCGAACGCGTCGGAAATAACGGCAATATTATCGTCTCCCTGTCCGAACACGGCAGGCCAGTCGGCGGTCAATCCCATCAAAACAGTTTTCAACTTCGCATTCCTCCAAAAATAAAAGCGTCTGCCCGCTGTGATTCTACCACATCGCCGGTTCTTTTTAAAGTGCTTCGGAGCGCGCCGCCGTACCTTGTGAAGCCGTGCCCCGCGCCGCCGTAACGAATCATAACGAATCGAGCTCCGCCTTTATCTGCTCCATTCGATCCATAACCCCGAGCATTTCCCCGTCGGTTTTATCCTTGAGCCCGTATATCTCGCCGAGACGCACGTGGTCGCTGGCAATCTCCGGATCCTCCAGCATCCGTTCGGCGTCAGAGCTTTGCTTTTCCAGCTCCGCAAGCCTCGATTCGAGCCGGCTGAACTCGTTAATCAATTTGTTGATCCTCGAACGGATCTCCTTCTGCCGCCTGTATTCCCCGGCGCCTCCGGAACGCTTTTTCGCCTCGTCCGCGTCGTTATTTCCGCCGTCCGGCCTGAATGACGAAATATCTATCGTCCGCGTTGCAAGCTTCTCTCTGAAATATCTGTCGTGCGAGACGGCGATCACGGTTCCTTCATATTTCATCAGCGCTTCCTCGAGCACCTCCCTCGAGCCTATGTCGAGATGGTTCGTGGGCTCGTCAAGAATCAGCAGCTGACTCTTTTCATAGCTTATCATAAGCAGCTGGAGTCTCGATTTCTCGCCTCCCGAAAGATCCTTCAGGTCCTTGAATACGTCGCTTCCCCTGAAGCCCATGGCGGCAAGGCTGTTCCTGATCCGGAGAGGCGGGACGAGAAGAGCAGCCGGACGTCCTTCGTTTACGCGGTCGTACAGGGCGTCGAACACGTTTCCGTCGCCCGACACGTCCGAAAGATCCTGCGAATAATATGAAAAAGAAACGTTGCCGCCGAACCTGAACGAGCCGCTGACGTGATCCTTCTCGCCCGGAGCCAGCTTTCCGGCTATCGTTTTAAGAAAAGTCGTTTTCCCGCAGCCGTTGGGGCCGGTGATGAATACCCTCTCCCCTCTCATTATCTCGGCTGAAACGTCCGCGAACAGCTTTCTTCCCGGATATGAAAAGCCGAGTCCCTCGACCTTGAGGACTTCCTTTCCGCCCGGGCGGTCGGTTTCAAAAACGACGGACGGCGGAGCGTCGGGCTCCGGCGGTTTGTCGATCAGCTTCATCCTGTCGAGATATTTCATCCTGCTCTCGGCGGCTATGATATTTCGTTCACGGTTCCACCGCCGCTGATTCTCTATGAAAGCGTTTATGCGCGCGATCTCCTTCTGCTGCTGGATATAGCATTTTCTGCGGTATTCCACGTCGGCCTGCCGGAGCGGCAGATAATCCGAATAGCGCGCTTTATAGAAAAACGCTCCGCCGTGCTCGATCAGAAGCGTCGAGGTCGTCACGCTGTCAAGAAACGCTCTGTCGTGCGAAATGACAATAAGAGTTCCGTTATACGTCTTGAGCTCGTTTTCCAGCCAGACGCAGGAGTCGGCGTCAAGATGATTCGTGGGCTCGTCGAGGATGAGCACCGCAGGACGCGAAAGCAGCAATTTTCCGAGCGCGAGCCTCGTCTTCTGTCCGCCGGAAAGAGAAGATATCTTAAGGCCGAACGTATCCTCCGGGAATCCGAGGCCTTTCAGGATGCTTCTCACGCGGCTTTCATACGTAAGGCCCCCCTCCGAGTTATATTTTTCATATAACGAAGCAAGCCTGGCCGACAGAACGTGACCGGTCGCCTCTGAATCGCCGAATTTCACAAGCCTCGATTCGGTTTCCGCTATCTGCGCCTCCAGTTCCTTAAGATGCGAAAAAGGAAGTATGAATTCCCCGTAAACGGTCAGCTCCGAATCGAGTCCCGAATCCTGTCTCAGATATCCGAGCGTGTTTTTCACGGAAGAATGCGCAAAAAACTGGCCGCCGGTCGGCTGATATTCTCCGGTGAAGATCCGGATGAGGGTCGTTTTTCCGGCGCCGTTCGAGCCTATAACGCCTATCCTGTCGCCTTCATTTACGGAAAGATCGACGTTTTCTAAAATCACGTCTGCTCCGAATGACATTTCCATATTTTTGCAGGAAAAAACTATCATACGGCCTCCTCCGGCTCAACGTAACCGCCTATATCCTGTCTGCCGCTCATCACGCATGCGGCGTTAACGTAAAAAGCGCCGGCGTCGAGCAGCAGCCCGGCGCATTCGTTGAGGGTAGAGCCCGTCGTGAATATATCATCCACGAGCAATATCCTCGCTCCGCGGATATCCACGCTCCGGTCCGCCGCGCGGAATCTGGACATGGAAGCTCTCTGGGCATAATTCCGGCCGCTCGTGCGGATCCTGCCTTCTCCGGGGCGCTCGAGCAGCGGAGCGAACGGAATGCCGCTGAGCTTCGAAAGCTCCTCCGCTATCAGCCTGCTCTGATCAAATCCGCGCTTTGCGAATCCGGCGTCCGAGATCGGAACGCACGTTATGATATCTGTATCGTCAAACCCGCCGGCTTCCAGGATATAATCATACAGGATCCTCGCAAAATGGGCGCTCATCCAGACCTGTCCGCCGAATTTGTACGAGTGCATGGCATCTCTGGCGCTCCCGTGGAATCTCAAGGGCACGTAAAGCATGAGGACCCGCCCGAGCGCCTCGTGCGGAAGCGGATCTGCGGAAGGATTCCGGACCACGTTCTCGCGGCATTCGCCGCACATTCCGCGTCCGCCGGCCGGACCACGCGGCATGACCCGAAGGCAGAAAGGACATTTGTCCGGAAACAGCAATTCCGACAGCAATTCAAGAAATCTCATATCAGTTCTCCGAAACCGTTCACGGAACCGCCGGAGCCTTCCGCGGTCAGTCTGTATCTCAGACAGGTATATCTCGTTTCCTCCGAATCGTTTTCGATCATCATGCGGAGGTAGCGCCGCTCGCCGGCAATAATTATCATTTTTTTCGCTCTCGTGACCGCGGTGTATAAAATATTTCTCGTGGCAAGTCTCGACGGTATGCCCGACAGTGCGATCACGCAATAATTGAATTCGCTTCCCTGACTTTTATGGACCGTGATCGCGTAGCAGAGCTCGAGCTGTGAAAGCGTCTCCTGCGTATATTCGGCTATTCTTTCGTCGTCGAATTCAACCGTTACCGTTCTTGCGGCCCGGTCGATATCCGTGATGATCCCCATTTCGCCGTTGAATATTCCTTTTCCGGACACCCCGGTCTGATATTTATGCTCCCACTCGATCTCGTAATTGTTCCTGATCTGCATGATCCTGTCGTTTACGCGGAACAATCTTTCTCCGAAGACGAGCTCGTCTTTTCCGCGCTGTCCGGGATTGAGCGCGTTCTGAAGCACGACGTTCATATTCTCCACGCCGCACGGGCCTTTTTTCGAAGGAATGAGGACCTGAACGTCCTTCAGCGGATCCGCTCCGTAAGCTTTCGGAAGCCGTCTCCCGATAAGATCGGCGACGAGCTCCGGCATTGTGGACGGATCGGAATGATCGAGCATGAAGAAATCCCTGTCGCGGATATTCATTTCGGGCATCTCGCCGGAATTGATCCTTTGCGCGTTATAGTTTATCAGACTGGTATCTGACTGGCGGTAAACAAAATCGAGCGTGGTAACGGTAAATTTTCCGGACAGGATGATATCCTTCAGCAGATTGCCCGGTCCGACCGACGGCAGCTGATCCTTGTCTCCGAGAAATACGGCGCGGGTGCCGGACTTCACCGCTTTCAGCAGATGATAAGCGAGCAGCGTATCGAGCATAGACACCTCGTCGATGATCAGAACGTCGGCGTCGAGGGGATTGTCTTCGTTTCTGTTGAATCTCATTCTGTACTCTTCGGCGGAATCGTCCGTTTCGTCTTCGTTCTGATAAGGCGAATATTCAAGCAGGCGGTGTATCGTTTTCGCTTCGATGCCGACCGCCTCAGCCATACGTTTTGCGGCGCGGCCCGTCGGCGCGGCCAATACGCATTTTTTCCCTTTTTGCGAAATGTATCTGTATATTGCTTTCGTGACGGTGGTTTTTCCCGTACCCGGTCCTCCTGTGATGACGGAAAAGCTGTTCTCGACGGCGGCGCGCACGGCATCCTTCTGCTTCGTGCTGAGCTCTATCGAATTATCTTCCTCAAATCGCGCTATGAAACCGTCAAAATCACCTGCGCGTGCCGGCGATTCCTCCGAAAGAGCCAGCAGGCTGTCGGAAACGAACTGTTCACACTCATCCATATACCGAAGCATGACGAGCGACTCCGGCCGGACCTGAACGCGGTCCACGGTCTCCGCGCGCGGAGGAACAAATCTTACGAGGCTTCCCGCGGATATCAGGCTTTCGACGGCGTCGCCGGTTCTGGCAGGATCAGTTTCAAGCTCGTTCGATACGGCGTAAACAAGGGCGTCCTCAGGATAGCACACGTTTCCGTTGCCAAGCTGTGACTGAAGATAATAACTGATATAAGCGCAGATGCGGCTTCCGGAGTCTCTGCCGAAACCGATGGAGGCCGCGATCGCGTCGGCGGTCCTGAAGCCGACGCGCGGCACCTCGTCGATCAGCATGTACGGATTCCTCTCGGTCACTTTCACCGAAGCGGAACCGTATTTTTTATAAATCGCCATCGCGATCGACGTTGATATGCCGAGCTTTGAAAAATATCCGATGGTTTCGGAAAAATCATAATAATTTACGAACGCCTTGCCGACGTCGTATGCTCTTTTCAGGCTGATTTTCTTTATCTCGGCGAGCCTTTCGGGCGTTTTGAGAATGACCGACGGCGTTTCGGCGCCGAAGCGTCCGACAATGGCTTTCGCGGTCACTTCCCCTATGCCGGGAAAAAGGCCGCACGACAGGAAACGCACGAGGCTTTCCCCGTCGGCCGGCACCGCCTTCGTGCAGGTAACGGTCCTGAAAGTCTCGCCGTACGGCTCTTTGTATTCCGTTCTTCCCGTAAGCGTCACGTACTCGCCCGGTAAAAGCTCTGGCATCGCTCCGGCGGCCTTGATCACTTCGCCGCCGTCAGACGGCTGCAGCGCGATAACGGAAAAGCCGTTGTCGGGATTAGCGTAAATGACGTCCTCGACAATTCCGTTAATTTCAGCAAGCCCTTTTTCCGTAAAATGATCCATACCGTACGCGGCTCGTTACCCGCGTGATAAATATTTATTCGCTGATCAGCGCCTCGAATTCGTCGCCCTCTATGCGCTCCTTTTCCATAAGCACTTTTGCGATGCTGCCGAGTTTTTCCTTATATTCGGTAAGCAGCGCGGTAACGTTTTCAAATTCCTGATCGATTATTTTCTTTACTTCCCTGTCGACGACGGAAGCCGTTTCCTCGCTGTAGGTCTTCGCGTGACCGTAATCCCTGCCGATGAACACTTCGTCGGCGGAGCCGGAATCGAGCACGACGTTTCCTACTGCACTGCTCATGCCGTATTTCGTGACCATCGCGCGTGCAATGGAGGTGACCTTTTCAAGATCGGACGAGGCCCCGATGCTGATGTCGTCGAGCAGGAGCTGCTCGGCCACCCTGCCGCCGAGGGCGATATCGATGCTCTCGATCATCCGGCCGCGGGTAACGTATTCGCTCTCCTCGTCCGGTCTGTGCGCCGTATATCCTCCGGCGTTTCCGGCGGGTATTATGGAGATGCGTTCGATCTTCTCTGTGGACGAGCGAAATTTTATCGTGATGGCGTGACCTACCTCGTGAACGGCCGTGAGCCATTTGTCCTTCTCGGTCATGACGCGGCTCCTCTTTTCCTTGCCTACCGTCACGCGGAACACGGCCTCTTTTATGTTCGCATCCGTGATTTTTGAGGATCCGTCCCTCGCGGCGAGCAGCGCGCTCTCGTTGAGAAGATTTTCAAGATCTGCCGGCGTGAATCCCGAGGTGATCTTCGCCACGTTCTCGAGCGAGACAGACTCGTCGAGAGGCTTGTTCGCCGAATGGACCTTCAGGATCTCCGTTCTGGCCTTGAGATCGGGATATGACACGAAGATCTTTCTGTCGAATCTTCCCGGTCTCGTGAGCGCCGGATCGAGGATGTCAGGTCTGTTCGTGGCGGCCATCACTATGACGCCCGTATTCGTCTCAAACCCGTCCATTTCAACGAGCAGCTGATTGAGCGTCTGCTCGCGCTCGTCGTGTCCTCCGCCGAGTCCCGCTCCTCTGTGGCGTCCCACGGCGTCAATTTCATCGATGAATACGATGGCGGGAGCGTTCTTTTTCGCCTGCTCGAACAGATCCCTGACCCTCGCGGCGCCGACGCCGACGTAGAGTTCAACGAAATCGGAGCCGCTGATATTGAAAAACGGCACTCCGGCCTCTCCCGCCACGGCTTTCGCGAGATAAGTCTTTCCCGTTCCGGGAGGTCCTACGAGCAGAACTCCCTTGGGGATCCTCGCGCCGAGCTCGTCAAAGCGTTTCGGCTCTTTAAGGAAGGAAACGAGCTCTTCCATCTCCTCCTTTTCCTCCTGCGCTCCGGCGAGGTTGTCAAATCTGATCTTGCTTTTTGTATAGAGTCTTGCGTTGCTCCGGCCGAAATTAAGTCTGCCGGACGCTCCGGACTGGTTCTGGCCCAATATGACGAAGAACAGGAAAAGCGCGAGGACGCCGAGCATCAGATAAGGCACGATGCGTACCATGAACGGCACGGTCCTTATAACGGCTTTATAGCTCACGGCATTGCCCGCCGCCGTCTCGTCGACGATCAGCTGCTCGAACACGCCGCGGTCGATCACTTTAAGAACATAATTGCCGGCCCGCGGTCCGCCGTCCGATTTGCTGTTTTCCTTTATGACGACCTTGGCGGAATTGTCCTCGAGCTCGACGGACGTTACGTTGCCGGCGCGAAGCTCGGTGAGAAACTGCGAGTAGGTTATCTGCTCCTTGCCGGCGAAATTCGTGATTATCACCACGGCGAGCATTATGACAAGAAAGATCAGAATATAAGGTGATATGGCTCTAAGTATTTTCATTTCCGTCCCTCGTTAGTATATCCCCGGTAAATTTACGTTCAATTCTCCGCTTCAGTCCTCGTAAACGGACCTCTTGAGAACGCACAGCTCCGGAAGGTTCCGGAGTATCCCGTCGTAATCGAGGCCGTAGCCGACGACGTATTCGTCCGGTATCACGGCGCCGACGTAATCGGGCGTTATATCCACGCGCCTGCGCTCCGGCTTGTCAAACGCGGTGCATACCTTCACGGAGAGCGGCGAACGGTTTTCGAACATTGCTTTGATATATTTCAGCGTAAGCCCCGAATCCATGATGTCCTCGACGATGAGAACGTGTTTGTCGTTGAGGGGCTTGTCGATATCCTTGAGCAGCCTCACGACGCCGGAGGTCTTGGTGGACGAGCCGTAGCTCGACACGGCGATGAAGTCCATATCGACCGGCAGATCTATCGCCCGCACGAGATCGGACATGAAAACGAACCCGCCTTTCAGAACGCATATGAGGAAAAGCTTTTTCCCTTCATAATCTTTAGTTATCTGCGCGCCGAGGCGCTTTACCATATCCGCGATCTCCTGTTTATTCAGAAGCACTCTTTCACAATACCTGCTGAGGTCGTTCATTCCGCTGTTCCTTCCTTGATTATGCTGATTTCTATTATCTCGTCAGTTTGTTCGTCGATCCTTGTAAGCTCGCTCGTGCATATACCGGGTATCCACAGTATTTCATTTCCCGCTGACAATACGAATATCCCGTCCCGCTCTTCGGACGGGACGCGCTCGTCAATAAAAAGCTTGCGAACCTTTTTCGTGCCGCTCATTCCGAACGGTACTATCACGTCTCCCGGCAGACAATGCCGCCAGACAGCTTCTTCGCGGCCGGACCCCGCTATTATATCAGAATATTTTCTTTTGTCAAAAAAAGCCCTGTCACGGCCGGCCCTGAGAAGCGTCTCCCCGGGCGCGCCCGGCTGACCGTTCCTCCTGAACGTTCTCACCTTAAACGACGGCGGCTGATCCGCACACGGATGCGGTTCCGGGCAATACGAGAAAACCGCGCCGGAATGTGTGAGCCTCGCCGTCACGCCTTTTCCGCAATCGGCCGACGAGCCCTTTTTCCCATTCCGGATCATGTCGATAACGCGTTCGGCGGATGCCGAGTCGGCGTCCTTTCTTCCTTTGAAAACCGGTTCGCCCGATCCGTTTTCAACCGAGCACAGCGCGGTCCTGACGGCGCGTCTTGCGACGGCGGGATGTTCCTTCAGCAACGCCTCCGCGTCCAGCACCACGTTCCCGCCCGTTTTTTTCATAAACGAATCGCAAAAGTCGGCCGTTTTCTTTTCGAGATAATCCTTTTCGTCCGCTGCAACGCGCGCCTGTCTGACCAGCACCGGCGACGGATCGTATCCGATTTTCTCCTTCAGGAACGGAATGATTTCAAGCCTGATCCTGTTTCGCAGATAACCGGTATCTGCATTTGTCGAATCGGAAACGAATCCGGTTTTGTGCTCTGAAAGATATTCTTCTATTTCGTCGCGGCTTATATCGAGTACCGGGCGTATGATTCTGCCCCGTTTATATGGAATGCCCGAAAGTCCGTCGAGCGCGCCGCCCCGCAGAAGATGCATGAGGATCGTCTCGGCGTTGTCCGACAGGTTGTGAGCCACGGCTATCCTGTCGAAGCCGTTTTTTGAAGCGACGTCCTCCAGAAAAGCATATCTGTATTTTCTGGCGCATTCCTCGATGCCCGTGCCTTCTTTTCCGGCAAGAAAAGGAATATCGGCCGAGCCGGCAAAAAACGGCACTCCGATCCCGGCGCACAGCTCCTTTACGAACGCCTCGTCGCGGTCCGCTTCCTGTCCGCGGATCATGTGATTGAAATGAGCCGCGCCCAGAGCTCCGACGGGCAGATATTTTTTGAGAAGAAGGAGCATGAAGACTGAATCCGCGCCTCCCGAAACGGCGGCAAGGACCTTTTCGCCGTTCCCGACGAGCCCGTTTGCGCGTATCGTATTACGGAAAATATTATAAACGTCTTTCACTTCTTGAAATCTGCCGGTTCCGGTCTCGGATCGAGATTTTTGAATTTGAAATGCTCTCCGTCGAAAAGCAGATTGACCTTGCCCGTTGCGCCGTGTCTGTGCTTTTCGATGAGCAGCTCGGCAACGTCCTTGAATCTGCTGTCCTCGTTTTTGTGATAAACGGAATCGCGGTAGATGAACATGACTATATCGGCGTCCTGCTCGATGGAACCGGATTCGCGAAGGTCAGAAAGCTGAGGTCTTTTGTTGTCGCGGCCTTCGACTTTTCTGGAAAGCTGTGAGCCGACTATCACAGGCACGTTCAGCTCTTTCGCCATAAGTTTCAGCGCTCTCGATATCTCGCCCACTTCGTTTACCCTGTTGTCAGTCTTCACACCGGACGACAGCAGCTGAAGATAGTCGATCACGATCAGCCTGATGTCCTTTTCGAGTTTCAGCTTGCGGCATTTGGCCCTGATCGAACTGATCGAAACGTCGGACGAATCGTCGATATAAAGCGGAACGTCCCTGAATTCCTTTACCATGTTTTTTATAAGGGTCCAGTCGTTTCTTTCAAGATCGCCCGAAAGCATCTTGTGGCCGGAGATACCCGTTTCCGAGCTGACTATACGTTTTACGAGCTGCGCGGCTGACATTTCGAGATTGAATACGGCAACGGGATAACGCGTCTTTCCCGCCGCCACGTTCACGGCTATGTTCAGCATGAGAGCGGTCTTTCCCATTCCGGGTCTGGCCGCTATCATTATGAAATCCGAGTCGTGAAGTCCTGAAAGCAGATCGTCAAGCATGGTGAAGCCCGACGGAATACCGGAAAGACGGTTTCCTGCGAATTTCGGATCGTTCAGCTTCGCGCTGAGAGTGCTGAGGTCGTCATAAACCTCGGGAAGTATGGCCCCGATCCCCCTGTAAGTTTTGGAATTTCCGCGCTGCACCAGATCGAAGATCCGCTTTTCGGCTTCGTCGAGGGCCATATCCACGCTTCCGTCAGGCTGATAGGCAAGTCTGGCTATCTCCTCGGAAGCCTGGATCATCCTGCGCTGCATCGCCTTGTCTGCAACGATCCTGGCGTAGTCGGCGGCATTGGAGGCCTGCGGCACGTCCGTTGCGAGAGCCGCGACATATTCCGGACCGATCTTGTCAAGCTTTCCGGTGCTCTGAAGCTGTTCCGTCACCGTAAGGATGTCGATCGGAAGCAATCTCACGGAAAGCGATTCGACGGCTTCGAATATATCACGGTGCTCCTGTCTGAAAAAATCGTCGGCGTGACAGATCTCCGTCACGTCGAACAGACAGTCGGGATCCATAAGGATCGCTCCGAGAAGAGCCTTCTCTGCCTCTGTGTTTTGCGGTTGAAGCTGTTTACTCATACGTTCCTTCCAGTCGGCCGGATCACTCGGGGATCACGTTTACGTCAAAGTCCGCCGATACGGAAGGATAGATTCTGGCGGTGCATTTGAACCTTCCGCGGTATTTTATGGTTTCGGATATCTCGATCTTCTTTTTGTCCACGTCGATACCGTGCTGAGCTCTGAGAGCGTCGGCAACGTCTTTGTTCGATACGGCGCCGAACAGTTTTCCGTTCTCGCCGACCTTCACTTTCACGTCGACAACAGCATCTTTCAGCTTCGCGGCCTGCTCCTTCGCTATCGCGAGCTCCCTCGCCTTCTTCTCGTTCTGCGCGCGCTGCTTTTCTTTTGCCTCGTTGACGGCGCCTTCCGTCGCGGGCTTCGCCATCTTTCTCGGAATGAGATAGTTTTTGGCGTATCCGTCGCTGACGTTCACGATCTGGTCTTTTTTTCCGAGCTCCTTTATATCCTGCGTAAGAATAACTTTCATACCGATCATCCTTTCTTAATTTTCAAAATATGAATCGACCGCGTCAAACAGTTTCTTTTCGGCCTCATCCATCGTAATCCCGTTCATAACGGCGGCCGCGCTCGTAAGATGTCCCCCGCCGCCGAGCTTCTCAAGCACGACCTGGACGTTGATATCGCCGTACGATCTGCCGCTCACGAAAATGGAATCGCCGCCGGAGCTGAGCACGAACGACGCGTCGACTCCCGATATCTCGAGCAGCCTGTCCGCGGCCATCGCGGAGGCGAGCTTCTGATTTTTCACGTCTGAAGGGCATCTCGCGATCGCCACCCTGTCGTCCCTCAGAAACGCGCCGGACGTGATCTTCGAGACTGCAGAATACATCTCCATATCGGGCTGGAAATACTGTTTTACGGAAACGGTATCCACGCCGCGCGACCTCAGGAAGGCCGCCACCTCGAACGTCCTGCTTCCGGTCTTTACGCTGAAATTCTTTGTATCCACGAGCATTCCCGCGTATGCGGCCTCGGCCTCGATCAGCGGTATATCGGCGTCCGGCGCCATATATCTCAGCATTTCCACGAGCAGCTCACCGCAGCACGACGCATACGTTTCCGTATAATCGAGCACCGTTTCGCTGATATAATCGGCGGCCCGCCTGTGATGGTCTATCACGGCGATCCTGCCGCAATAATCAAGAAGCTTCGGGCACTCCGTAAGCCCCGGCCGGCTGGTGTCGACCACTATCGTGAGCATATCGTCGTCAATAAGATTCAGAGCGTAGCTCGTGTCGATAATGACGTCGGAATATTCTCTGATCCCGATTATTTTCCGGAAGAAAGTATCTATCGACGGGTTTGACTCGTTCAGGATAATGTGAGCGTTTACCCCGGCGAATACGCACATTCTGTAAACAAGGAGAGCCGAGCCGACGGAATCCATGTCGGCGTTTTTGTGGCCCATTATAAGAACGACGCTGCTCTTCGATATCTCGTCCTTCAGCATGGACGCCATCACGCGCGCCTTGACACGGTTTATGCTCTCGATATCGATCGTGCTGCCGCCGTAATAGGAGTCCTTTCCGTTCTTTCTGACGACAGCCTGGTCTCCGCCGCGGCTGAGAGCCAGCTCGAGAGCCTGAGCCGCGAGCGCGTAGTTTTCGGAAGCATTCTCGCCGTGCGCTCCGACGCCGATGCTTATTGTCACCTGTATTTTATTGCCGACCGATATTCTCTTTACCATATCGAGAACGGCAAATTTGTTTCTTTCGAATTCTGCCAGCGCCTTGTCATCGCATACGAGAAAATATCTGTCTCTGATCAGCTTTTTAAGCACCGCGCCCGTGTCGCCTATCCAGCGTTCGAATATTTTGGAAAGTTCGACCGATATTTCGTTGACGACGGCCTCGCCGCTCGCCTGAAATATCTCGTCGTAGCTGTCGACGGCTATCTCGGCCACCGCCGTCCTTTTTTCTCCGTACAGCTTCCGGATCGCAAGAAGATCGGTGTTGTCAACGAAATAAAGGACGATCATAAACGAATCCGGCCCGTTTTTCTCGACCCTCGCGACGTTCGCAAGCATCAGGAAATATCTGCCGCCGAGCTCGACCGAGGCCGAGAGGTCGAGTTCCGCGTTCTCCAGCTTCCCGTTAAGATTTACGTCATAAAGAGCCTTCAGCTCCGGAAGCATATCGGCGCCGCCGGAATCGGAAAAAATGTTTTTGAACAGGTCGTTTGCCCAGATAAAAGCTCCGTCTTCAGACAGAAATACGACGGGAAGCTTCACGTCTCTGACATATCCGGGGACGGGAGTTTTTTCGCCGTCGGTATAAACGGCGAGCGTCTTCGCTCTTTTCGCCCTGTATCTGAGCCGGATGGCGAAAAGGACGACGTTCAGAATAAGCGTGAGAGTCAGCAGAACGATCGCGATGATGGCCATGCTCGTATAGCCGGCCGTAAAACAGTAGTAAACCGCAAACGACAGGCTGGCAAACAAAAATATGAAATTTATAAGGGCTAAATTAACATATCTGATCCATTTATTGGCCATACCGTCCCTCTCGTCGTTCCTCTCCCGTATCCGGTAAAATTCAAATATGCGGCGCAGGACATTAGCTGCCCGCGCCGCATCGTGACGTCAGAATCTCTGAATCAGTCAGCCGTAAACGGCATAAGCGCCACGTGTCTTGCTCTCTTTACAGCGATGGTAAGATCTCTCTGGTGAAGAGCGCAGCAGCCGGATACGCGTCTGGGCAGGATCTTTCCGCGTTCGGAAACGAACTTCCTGAGCCTGTTGATATCCTTGTAATCGATGCCGGTCGCCTTGTCGGCGCAGAACGGGCAGACCTTTTTTCTGGATCTGCGGGGTCTGGACATCATCTTGCTGTCGCCTTTATCCGAGCCTTCTCTCGCATTTTCTTTTTTTGCGTAAGGCATAACGAATTTCTCCTTTCAAAAATGCATATCCTCGCGGTCAGAACGGACAGCTTGCGTCGTCGTTCAGCGCGAAATATGTTCCGCTGCTTTCCTGTTCGGCACTGCCCGCGGCGGCAGGCTCAGTTTTTACCTGTCTGGAAGCCTGTCTCGGAGCCGGAGGCTCGTCAGGAAGAGGACTCGAGCCGTAGCCGTTGTCCTGCCGTTTACTTTCAACAAACTCCGCGTCGTCAACGATCACTTCAGTGGCGTAGTGCTTCTTTCCCTCCTGGTCATCCCAGCTTCTAACCTGGATCTGACCGGTGATGGCGATGCGGTTTCCTTTCGCGAAATATTTAGCGATGAATTCCGCAGTCTGACGCCAGGCGACGACCGGAATAAAATCGGCAGAAGGCTGATTGTCGGATTTGAAACGCCTGTCGACGGCGATCGTAAACGTACACACCGCGGTATTCGAAGCGGTATATTTAAGCTCAGGATCTTTTGTAAGACGGCCAATCAAAATGACTTTATTCATAAATGCCTCTCCTCTCTAAAGCAGCCGATAGCCAATAGTTCTTATTCTTCCTTCTTCGTGATCATGTGACGGATGATATTGTCATTGATCTTCATAACGCGGTCGAGCTCCATCGGGAAATCAGAGCCGGAAGCAAAATCAATAATTACGTAATATCCTTCCGCGAAATCCTGAATCAAATAAGCAAGACGGCGTTTACCCCACTCGATAAGATTATCCACTTCACCTGCCGCGGAAATCATATCCTTGAACTTCGTGATGACGGACTGTGTGTCCTCCTCGCCGAGCTCCGGGTTGATAATAAACATGACTTCATATTTGTTCATCTGTGTTCACCTCCTTCTGGACTAAACGGTTCTGCGACTTGCGCAGAACAAGGATCGTCGGTCGGATTATATCATCCGGCCCGGAAATTTGCAACTGATTTTTTGTGATTTTTTGTGATTTTTTGTGAATCATGAATCGTGAATTCATGATTCGTGAATTTGCCGGTTCCCCGATCCGGGACCGTCGCGCGGTTTCGTCCGCATTCCGCCCGAATCGCCTTTTGCGGCTGAAGCTCATGCGTCAAAACGCCTCACGGCGGGAGCGGAATACGCCCGGCCCGGCTTATTCATCTCTGTTTCCTGACAAAAACAGCTTTTCGATCCTTTCGCCCATCGACGCCTTCAGGCGGAAGAGCTCGCCGTCGTCGGTAACGTAATCCGTAAGTCCCTTTACCATGACGCCCGCGCAGGAAGCCGCCTCGGCCGGTCCCGAAAGCGTTTCGATCAGCTTTAGATATTCAAAATCCGCAAAGCCGCTTCTCAGCTGCTCGAGCCTGAGAGACGAAGCAGCCTCGGCCGTCCCCCTCCCGCCGTAGATCAGCGAGCCGTCGCCGTACACCTTCCCGGAAAGCCATTTGACGGTAGCCATATCCGTCCGGGGATCGTCGACGTAATGCCAGTAATTGCTCGACCAGTAAAGAAAGCCGTTGACTCCGAGCATATACATCTGCCACGGAATCAGTCTGTGTCTGATTCCTTCCATGTTTACGTAAAGATTCAGGTACGGTTCTCCGGGCTCCCAGCAGACGTACGTCCACACGTCCTCGCCGAGTCCGCGCCGCCTCGCGAGACGGTCCTTCAGCGGTTCAAGCTCTTTTTGCTGTTTTTCGTTGTAAATGTTCTTCGTATCAAAAGCCGAAAGCTTCGGGCACCAGATATTGACGGAGCCGAACGAATATTCAAGTCCGTCCCTTCCGTCGCTCATTTCGGGATCAACGAAAAACGGCGACACGATCCTCGCTTCGGGAAATATTTCCAGAAGCCGGCGCGAGCGGCGGACAAGTTCTTCGTACATTCCTTCGTCGAGAGGTTCGTCGAGAAAATAGAAATATGCCTTCTTCAGCCATTCGGGATCGGACCTCAGCTTCCGGGCGGCTTTTGCAGCGTATTCATCGTCCCTGTAATCAACGCGGAAGCCGGTAACGCGTTTATCGCTCATATACCGGTCCGCCCTCCCGTCCAGCACGTCGTACGGCAGAGAATATGCGCTGATCCCGTGTTCAAGCAGAAGCTTGTAATAATTGATATAAGCACGTTCCGCATCGCCGCCTTCGAGGCCGGTGATCTTTTTTATGCTTTCGGTGTCTATCCCGGACACCGCGGTCAGCGACGGCGTTTCCGGAAGAGAAAAAGCCCATAAACGTATCTTCAGGAGAGCGGTA
>CADBOE010000008.1 GCA_902796205.1 uncultured Ruminococcus sp.
ACGCTCAAATACGTTCACCAGACGTCGTGGGGACTTTCGACCAGAACGATCGGCGCCATCATCATGGTGCACGGCGACGACAACGGCCTCGTTCTTCCGCCCGCGGTGGCTCCCGTCCAGATCGTGATCGTCCCCGTCGCGATGCACAAGGAAGGCGTGCTCGAACGCGCGGCGGCTCTGAAAGACGAGCTTACGGCGGCGGGATTCCGCGTAAAGCTGGACGATTCCGATAAAATGCCCGGATGGAAATTCGCCGAATGGGAGATGAAAGGCGTGCCTCTGCGCATAGAGATCGGCCCCAGGGACATCGAAAACGGTCAGTGCATGACCGTCCGCCGCGACAACGGCGAAAAGGCTCCCGTATCGCTCGGCGGGATCGCGGAAAAAGCGGGAGAGCTTCTGAACGCCGTTCACGATTCTCTCTATGAGAAGGCCCTCGAAAGCAGGGAAAAGCGCATATATGACGCCGTCGAATACGACGAGTTCGTGAAAACGATCGCTGAAAAGCCCGGCTTTGTAAGGGCGATGTGGTGCGGCGACAAAGAGTGCGAACTCAGAATAAAAGAAGATACGCAGGCGACGTCCCGGTGCATGCCTTTTGAGCAGCATCAGTTATCCGGCAAATGCGTCTGCTGCGGAAGACCCGCCAGACATATGGTGGTATGGGGAAAGGCATATTAAGAAACAAAAGAAGCATTGATAAAGTCCGTATTCCGGCAGGAAACCGGGCCGGCGTTTTCGCGCCGGTCATGGTTTCTTTTTTCATGCTGCTGATCATTTTCGCCGGCTGCTCGGACAGCCGGCTGCCCGTCATTCCGGGGCCGGGCCGTACGGGAGACGGCTCGCCGGGCTCGCATTATTCAACGGACGCGCACGAAACGCCCCGCGCGACGGAAATACCGACGGCTTCGCCGCTGCCGACGCCGGAACCCACGGCTGAGCCCGACTTTACTGTCGGGACCTTCGAGGAGCTGGTTGAATGTCTTTCCGGAGAAGAAGGCGGAGAAGCCGGCCGCGCGACGGTCGTCGCGCTTTCCGGAGACGTCGCGGCGCCGGAAGAGACGCTTGAGATTAAGCGTCACGCCACCGTGAGGCTCGAAGGCCATACGCTCGAAGCCGGAACGGTATTTATCGCATCCGGGGGCGACGGAAGCGTCACGTTCGAAAACGGTACGGTAAAGGCGGGAAGGCTTCTGGCAAACGCGCCGCACACGCTGCTCGTTTTCTCCGGTTGCGCCGCCGAGATCGAAGGCGGAACGGAGCCGGACGGTTTTTACAGGAGACTGGCGCTTCCCGGCCGGCCGGCCGGGGAAGGCTTCGTATATAAGATCGGGAGCATAGACGACCTGCTGCTTTTGATCGACCGGGATACTTTCCCGTCGGTGACCGACGACGCTCCGCTGAGATTCGAATTCGACCCTCCGGAGGATCTGTCTGCCGTTCCTTACGTCGATCTTCCCCTCAACCCCGTGATCTGGGAGCGCGAGGGAGCGCCGGACGACGTGTTTGCCTCGAGATATCTCAACGTAAAATCGTATAACGGCATGGAAATGGCGTCTCTGGGCCTCGGCGGGCAGGGGCGCTCCGTCCTTGGAAAAATCGATTTTACGGCTTCCTCCGGGCTTCAGGGGACGCTTCCGTGGTCCGTGCGCGGCAACGTCATAAAGCTCGAGGTGCCTCTTCACGTTTCCGAAGATTTCATGAAGTACGCGAGACTGGAATATGACGCGGGCGAGGGCTCCGTGAAGCCGAATCCGGAAGCCGTCAACGCCGACGGGTCGCTGTTCCTCCGGAGGCTCTACACGCTGACCGTGACCGATCCCGAAGGCGGCACGAGAGTTTATCTTACTGAAATATCGCGGAAAAACGGAAGCATACCCGTCGTGATGATCGAAACGGAAGGCGGAGCCGCCATTGAGAATACGGAGGATTACGTGAGATGCAGGATCTCGCTTCTCAATACGGACGTTTACGGCTTCGATCCCGTGCCGTACACGGAGGCGGGGATTCGCGGGAGAGGGCATTCCACGTGGGGATGGGACAAAAAGCCCTGGAAGATCAAATTCGATTCCGGAATATCTCTTTTCGGGCTTCACAAGGCGAAGGACTGGGTGCTTCTCGCGAATTACGCAGACAAGACTCTCATCAGAAACACGGTTGCGTTCGATATGGCGAGGGGTCTTTCGTTCGATTTTGTCCCGCATCAGTTCCCCGTTGACGTCTATCTGAACGGCGAGTATCAGGGCGTTTATACGATGGGCGAGCATCTGGAGCGGAATCAGGAGAGGGTCGATATCGACCTCGACTACAACGACCCGGATACCGGTTATCTGATGGAGATCGGCGGTTCGGATCCCGACGACGTCCGCGGCGTTGATTATTTTCACGCGGGCATCGTAAGGTTTGTCGCCATAAAAAGCCCGAAGACGGAGCTCATGGACGCGGAGCATTTCAAATTCATCAGCGAATACGTGACCGAGGCCGACAACGCCGTGAAGGAGCTCGGCGATTATTACGAATACATCGACGCCGTTTCCCTGTACGACTGGCTCATCATGTGCGAGCTTACGTGCAATATCGACACGGCGTTCAGGCGAAGCTGCTATATGACGAAGGACAGGGGCGGAAAGCTGAAAATGGGTCCGCTCTGGGATTTCGACCTCGCGATGGGCAATTTCTCGCGCGACGGCGGCGATTACAAATCGTGGGCGGCAACGGGACGGGAGTACGTCGGTGACACCTGGTTCACGTATCTCATCCGGGATCCAAAATTTACGGAACCGTTCAAGGCCCGCTGGTTCGAGGTGCGAAACGGCATATTGACGAGAGCAATGGAGTCGATCGAACGAAACGCCGCTCTGCTCGATTATTCTCAGCAGGAGAATTTCATCCGCTGGCCGATCTGGGACGTGCGCGCCGGATTTCAGCCGACGTCAATGAAATATGTAAATACGTACGAAAAACAGATACAGTTTCTTAAGGACTGGCTTTACGAGCGTGCCGCGTGGCTCGACGGGGCGATAGGCGGTCTGTAAGGCGTGAACGGCCCTTCGTCAAAAGGAGCGCTGTGAAATGAGCGAATACGGTTTTTACACACCCGAAGGTTTTTCGAGACCCGTGAGGCTTTCCGAGACCACCAGACGGTTCGCGTACGAATCCCTCGGGCATAAATACGGACTGGACACGAAGCGCGTTGACGCCGTGGAGCTGGACGTAGAGCCCGGATTTGACGATCTTCCGCCGCTGGAGCAGTACGATATCGCCGTCCGGAGGATAGCCGAACGCGCGCCGGTCCGCATCTGCGACGGCGAGAGGCTCAGCGGGGCAGCGACGCTGGGAGCGGCCATCAGACACGCCGTTCCCGTTTCGCTTAAAGGAAATATCATCTGTCCGAGTCTGAGTCATCTCACCGCCGACTTTGATACCGTTCTGTCGGAAGGGCTCGACAGCATGAGGGCGGAGGCGGAGAAGGCTCTTTCGCGCCACGCCGGGACCGCCCGCGAGGCTTTCGCAAGGAGCGTCATAAATACTCTCGACAGCTTTGAGATATGGATCGGCAGATACGTTGAAGCGCTCGAGACCGCGTGCGCAAGAGACGGCTCGTTCGCGGCTAATCTCAGAAATCTCAGGCGCGTACCGAAAAAGCCCGCGGCCTCTTTTTACGAGGCCTGCCAGTCGGTATGGGCGTGCTTCGCCTTCCTGAGACTTTGCGGGAACTGGCCCGGCATAGGCAGGATAGACAGAATGCTCGGAAAATATCTCGAAAACGATCTGGCCGCCGGGACGCTTACACTCGGAGAGGCGCGCGAAATACTTGCGCATTTCTTCATCAAAGGCTGCGAATGGGTATGCGGCGGCGATTACGGCTCCGGTGACGCCCAGCACTATCAGAATCTCGTGATAGGCGGTGTGGACGCGGACGGGAAAGAAGTAACGAATCACGTCACTTATCTCGTCCTCGATATAATAGAAGAGACCGGGATCAGCGATTTTCCGACCACGGTAAGGCTCAGCTCGCATTCGCCGGAGGCGCTGCTACGGAGGACGGCCGAGGTGACCCGCTTGGGCGGCGGCACGGTAGCCGTTTACAACGAGGATCTCATCCTTGAAACGCTCACGTCGTTCGGTTACCCGCTGAGAGAAGCGCGCGAATTCGCGAACGACGGCTGCTGGGAGGTCCAGATACCCGGCGCGACGGACTTCGGGTATATACCGTTCGATTCGCTTGCCATCCTGCAGCACGAGACGTTGGGCAATTACGAATCAGACGAGCCGGAGAAGCGTTTTCCCGATTTCGATTCACTGTTCGAGGCCTACGCGTCCGATCTCGATAAAGCGGTAAAGCGTATAGGCGGGATGTTCAGACCGGCTTACAGATTCGGGGAGGACGGCTCGTTCGAAGGGTTCGCGCCCTCGGTCCCGTGCACGGTCGTTTCTCTTTTCGAAAGAGGCTGTGTCAGACGCGGGCTGTCATATCTCGAAGGCGGACCCGAATACAGGATCAGGTCGCCGCATATCGGAGGACTGGCCGATACGGTGAACAGCCTGTACGCCCTGAAGAAAGCGGTGTACGACGACGGGCTGGTCACGCTCTCCGACTTTTTTCGGATCCTCAGGGACAACTGGGAGGGAAGCGAAGCCCTGCGCCGCCATATGCTCAACAATTACCGGTATTACGGCGCGGACAACGACGAGGCCGACGCGATCGCCGCCCGCCTCCTCGACCGCTTCGCCGACAGCTGCGCCTCGCTTGAGACAGGGTACGGATACAGATTCCCGGCGGGAGTCAGCACCTTCGGAAGGCAGCTTGAATGGGCGCCCGGCAGACTGGCGGCGCCTCACGGACGGAAAAGCGGAGAGGTGCTTGCCGCGAACTGTTCGCCCACGCCCGGAACGGATACTCTCGGGGCGACGGCCGTTGTCCGCTCGTATTGCAAATGTCCGCTGAAGCGGATGGTGACCGGCGCGGCCCTCGATATAAGACTTCTGCCCTCGTCCGTGGAAGGCGAGGACGGGACGGGCGCGCTCGTTTCGCTCTTCCGCGGTTTTGTCGCGCTCGGAGGTTTCTTCATGCAGACCGATATAGCGGATCCTGCCGTTCTGCGGGAGGCGCAGCTCCATCCGGAGGATCATCAGACGCTGTCCGTACGCGTTTCCGGCTGGAACGCGCGGTTCGTTACTCTCAATAAAGAGTGGCAGGATATGGTGATCGGGCAGGCCGAGGGCGGAAGCAAATCGTTCGGAGCGACGGGGTCATGCGGGTAACGGAGATACAGCGATTCTGCATGCACGACGGACCGGGCGTCAGAACCGCCGTTTTCTTGAAAGGTTGTCCTCTTCGCTGCGAGTGGTGCCATAATCCGGAAACTCAGTCGCCCGGGCAGGAAATATTATTTTATCCGTCGCGCTGCGTCGGCTGCCTTTCATGCGCCGCCGTATGCCCGTCGGGGGCGCTCCGCCGAGGCCCGGAAGGCAGACCCGCGTATGACCGGGCCGCATGTAAAGGATGCGCCGCCTGTGCTTCCGTATGCCCGTCGAAGGCGCTCGCCGCGGCAATGACCGAAATGACCGTCGAACAGGTTTTCGAAGTGATCGGGAGGGACAGGGCTTTCTACGGCAACGACGGAGGCATGACTCTTTCCGGCGGCGAACCGCTGCTTCAGGGCGGCGAGTGCCTGAAGCTGCTTGAAAAATGCAGGGAAGCCGGCATCGGCACCGCAGTCGAGACGTGCGGCTTTTTCGATCCGTCGCTGATTCCCGCGCTCGCTTCGCGCACGGATCTTCTTCTGTGGGATTACAAGGATTCGGACGACGGCAGACTGCGCCGCTATACGGGAGCGCCGGACAGGCGTGACGTCGAAAATCTCATAGCCTGCGACAGGGCCGGGATAAGCTCGGTACTCCGCTGCGTCATGGTGAAGGGCGTGAATACCGGCCGCGACCGTGCCGAAGGCGTCGTTTCTCTCTTCGGAAGGCTGATCAACTGCCGGTACGTCGAGCTGCTTCCGTATCACCCGTTCGGGGATTCGAAGGCGGCGGCTCTCGGGAGGGAAACGCGCGGAGACGCGTCGCTGATCCCTTCCGCGGAAGATATGGATAATTTCGCCGGAATTCTCGCCGGAAGCAATATCAGAGTGAAGTACAGACGTTCAAAATCCGTATAAAAATTTATATAAACTACTTGACAAGTTTTACGTAGCCGGCTATAATATGATCGCCGCCCGGAAAGGCGGCGCAGATTATTCATTGACCCGAACGGAGGCCGGAATATTATGGGAAAAAGCTTGTACAGTCTCATGCTGATGGACGACGTCGTGAAGGAAGTCGACAGACTTGCTTTCCTGCGCGGCACGAACAGATCGAATCTCGTCAATCAGATACTTGCCGAATATCTTTCGATGACGACGCCTGAAAAACGCATCGGGAATATTTTCCGCCACATCGAAAATTCAATGAACAGGGAGCGTGTTATCGTACCGTTCTTCGACGGGAACAACAGCACGATGCTGCTGAAAAGCAGCCTCGAATACAAATACAGGCCGACGATCAAATACGAGGTCGAGCTGTACAGGATCCCTCGCGGCGCGATAGGCGAGCTGACGGTGACGTTCAGGACCCAGTCCGAATCGCTTATAGAAGCGCTGAACCGTTTTCTCGGGATCTGGATGAGCCTCGAGGAGCATTACCTCCCGAAATATTTCGGAGGCAACGGAACGGACTACAGAATAGGCGGCGGAAAATTCGTACGCGGCATTCATCTCAGAGACGACCGCGATTATTCGGACGAATCCGTCGGAGACGCCATATCGGCGTACATCCGGAATTTCGACCGTCTGATAAAAGGCTTTCTGAGCGGGCGGTATGATTCCGCCGACGTGGAAAGACTGTACGTGGACGCTCTGAACCGCGGCGTCGGAATAATCTGATCGTTGAGATTGCGGGAGGAGGATATATATTATGAACGCGGATAAACTTACGAAAAAATCTCTTGAAGCTCTCGGGAGAGCTCAGGATATAGCGCTTGAAAACGACAATCAGCAGGTCACGCAGGAGCATCTGCTTTACGCGCTGATCGATCAGGACGGGGGACTTATAGGAAGTCTTCTGAAAACGATGGGAGTCGACAGCGACAGACTGCTCGGCGAGCTCGACGGGCTGATACGTTCTCTTCCGAAAGTAACCGGAAGCGGCAGGGAACCCGACAAGATCTATATCGCGCCGGAAACCGACAAGGCTCTCACACTCGCTGCGTCGATCGCCGAGAAGGCCCGGGACGAGTACGTTTCGGTGGAGCATATCATGCTCGGCATTATCGAGAGGCCCGGCGAAAAGACCGGTCAGCTTCTGAAAAAATACGGAATAGACAGGACGTCGTTTGTCAGGGCGCTCGACGGCGTAAAGAGCGGCCGGGTCACGAGCAGCGATCCGGAGGCGACGTACGACGCACTGAACAAATACGGCACCGACCTCGTGGAACGTGCCCGCCAGCAGAAGCTCGATCCCGTTATAGGCAGAGACAAGGAAATACGGAACGTCATCAGGATACTTTCGAGAAAAACAAAAAACAATCCCGTGCTGATCGGCGAGCCCGGCGTCGGAAAAACGGCGATAGCGGAGGGACTTGCCCAGCGTATCGTCGCAGGGGACGTGCCGGAGGGACTTAAAAGCAAGACGATTATTTCTCTCGACATGGGCTCACTCATCGCCGGAGCGAAATACCGCGGCGAATTCGAGGAAAGGCTCAAAGCTGTGCTCGAGGAGGTGCGAAGGTCCGAAGGCAATATCATA
>CADBOE010000009.1 GCA_902796205.1 uncultured Ruminococcus sp.
GTATCGAGGACGGAGACATCGTCGGACTCGCTTTCGGTGACAGGATCCCTCCGTACAAATATCCGGTTACAAAGGCATACGAGATGATATCGTTCATGGAGGGACTTCTTGAATATGCCGTCGCCGTGAACGACCGTCGCGCTTCGGACGCTGTCGAAAGATTCGCGTACAAAGTTCTCGAAACTGATTTTACCGTCATCGGGTCCGGGGGAATGACTCACGAGCTGTTCGACCATTCGTCCTGGCGTCAGAGCAGCGCGGGAATTTGCGAGATAGCGCAGGAAACGTGCGTCACCGTCACGATGATGAAATTCTTTTCGAGAATGTTCAGATATACGGACGATCCGCGGTTCGCGGACGCGCTTGAAATTTCTTTTTACAACGGATATCTCGGAGCTCTCAATACTGAAAAGCAGGTCGAGGAAAAGATAAACAGAGACGGAAATTTCGTTCCCGAATTTCTGCCTTTCGACAGCTACAGTCCGCTGACGCCCGGAAAACGCGGAAAGGCAGTCGGGGGACTCATGCCGCTTCCGGGAGGCAAATATTACGGCTGCTGCGCGTGCATCGGCAGTCTCGGCGCCGGAATAATGGGTCTGTCTGCCGTAACGGCGCAGAACAACGTCGTCGTTATCGAGCACCTGCTTCCCGGTACTTTTGAAGCGAAGACCGGACATGGGGAAACGTTCGTTATCACCGTTAAAACGGAATATCCTTACGGAACCGGTTTCGAATTGTTTATAAATGCGTTCCGGCCGGTCGGGGGAGAATTGAAGGACGCTCCTTCGGCTGTCAGGATCCGGATCCCGGAATGGATGAGCATCACGGGACTCGCGTCTCAAACGGACCAAACCGCCGGAACCGCTGATGCCGCCGTGGATGTTACCGAAACGATGTCGAACGGTTATCTTGAATTAAGCGGGAATTTCTGCGCCGGCCGGACGTTCCGCTTCGGGACGGCTCTCAAAACGCGCGTTATCGCTCCGGTGATATACGGTACGGAGCAGGTCGGCGATCAGACGTTTATTCAGGATCCCGCCGCCGCCGAGCGGATTTGCGTCATGCGCGGCCCGGTCACGCTCGCCGCCAGCGCCGGAACGGACGGAGAAATCCCCGAAAAGCCGCTTCCGGCCGGAGCGTTTACGGACGTAAACGTTTCGCACGCGAAATGGACCGCAGGCGACGGCTTTTTTGGAGGCTCCGGCGAACGCAAATGGGATCTTCGCGGAGAATTCACGGCCAGCGGTGAAAGCATCTTTTTGTACGATTATGCCTCGGCGGGGAAAAAATGGGACGACGGGCGGTTCGGCGCATGGTTCAGGGTGACTTGAACGCAAACGACTTAAATGATAGAATATGAAATACGCTACGCAAGCGGCGGCGTTTAATTCAGGACTGTAAGGCTGATATTCATGGCATATAAATGGAACGATTTTCTCGATAAGATATACGGCTGCTGGCTCGGCAAATGCATCTGCGGCACCATCGGCGCCCCTTATGAAGGATACAAGGGCAGAATGAACGTCGATTTTACCCCGGAGCTTTTCGAGGAGATGCTTGAAAACGACGATCTCGACCTTCAGGTCCTCTGGCTCGACGTTATAGAGCAGACCGGACCGGATTTTACCTCGGCCGATCTCGCCAAGGCGTTTTATGAAAAATATCCACAGTCTCCCGGAGAATATGCCACGTTCAGGAAGAATTACGAGCTCGGGCTGAAGCCTCCGCTCACCGGTAAATTCAACAATCATTTCTACCGAGAGGGAATGGGCTGCCCGATTCGATCGGAAATCTGGGCGTGCATGGCTCCGTGGAACCCGAAAATGGCGGCGGCGCTCGCCGCGAAGGACGGGTGCCTCGATCACGACGGCGAATCCGTCGTCGCGGAACAATATATGGCCGCCGCGGAGGCTCTTGCGTTCAATGAAAAGCTTTCTGTAAGGGAGCTTTTGATACGCGCCCTCGATTATATCGATCCCTCGTCCGCTTTCTACGCCATGGCCGGCAGGGTCATAGAGTGGTGCGACGAATACGGCGAAATCAACAGCGTGTTCAGCAGAGTGCTTCGCGACTACGGACACAGCGACTGCACCAATATGTTCCAGAATATGGCTATAGTTTTAAGCGCTCTGCTGCTCGGAAAGGAAGACCTCACGACGACCGTGATGACGGCGCTGAATTGCGGCTTCGATACCGACTGCACGTGCGCCACCGCCGGCGCTCTTCTCGGCATCAGGCTCGGAGGAAACGCCGTTCTCGCCAAATATTCGATCCCGGATCAGATGTTCAGGCTCGGCGCCCTTGTGACGAGAAGATCGAATTACGTGAAAGATCTCGCCGAGGACGTTGCCGCCGCGTCGCTTCTGTTTTCGGAGCGGAATTCAAAATTCGCCGTCGCCGGAGTCCCGGATTCATTGCCGACCGCGATCGTTCCGAAGCCGCGTTTTCCCGTGAAGGTCGCGTTTACGTATTCAGACGGAAAGCCGTCCGTGAAGCCGGGAGACACGAAGCAGATTCGCGTCAAGCTCATTCCCGTATATAAAATGCGCGAGAGCGGCACCGTTACTCTTACGGCGCCTGAAGGCTTCACGGTGAAGCCCGCGAGCCAGAATTTCCGCTTCGGACTCGTAAAGCCGGAGCTTCTGTTTACGGTCAGCGTGCAGAAGGACATACCGGTACTGATGGAGAAAAATCTGATCAGAGTTAACGTTACATTGAAGAGCGGAGATTCGCACGATTATTATTTCGGCTTTGTCGGCGATCAGATATGGCGCGTCTACGGACCGTTCTGGGAAAATACGACTTACGTCGCGCCTCCGAAAGCGAAGGAGAGTTATTACGCCGGACTCGGAGGGGCCGAAACGGAGGATCAGGCGCTTACGGTGATGCGTCAGTTCCATCTCAACATGAAAGCCGACTGGACGAAGGAATATCTCGAGGATCAGCTGCTGGGCGACGCCGTTCTGCCCGACGAGCTTCTCCAGGACCCGAAATACAGAGGATTCACCGCTTATATCAGCGGCGACAGATTCCGCTTCGAGGACCTGATGTCGAATTCGATGCCGTGCGTGATCTATATGGTCAGGGATCTGATAGCGCCGGAGGATACGGTCGTAAACGTTCAGATAGGCCATTCCGACGCCTTCAGAATATGGATAGGCGGAGATCTCGTTGCCGAGAGCGACGGCCCGGAGCACTGGACGCCTGAGAATATCCACAGAAAGAACATCCGGCTTTCAAAGGGCCCGAACAGGATAGTGCTGAAGCTGGCACGCTCGTCGGGAACGACCGATTTCAGCCTTATTTTCACGAGAGGCGGGCCGTGTACCTCGCATTTTACGGAATTCGGAAGCGGCGCGAGAATTTAACGCCGTTCCGGCTTCCGGAATATGAATATAAACTTTAGAAAGGAGATTTCGTTATGGATATCAAAGCAAAAATCAGCGAGATCGTTGACAAGGTGAAAAACGACAAGGACGTTGCCGCGAATTTCACGAAAGATCCCGTTAAGACCGTGGAAGGACTCATCGGCGTGGATCTTCCCGACGATCAGGTGAAGATGATCACCGATCAGGTGCAGGCCAAGCTTTCCGGCGGTGAAGGAGCTTCCGGACTTATTTCGAAAGTGAAGGGATTGTTCGGGGGCTGAGAGGTAACTCCGGATGACTGAGATCATCATTATTATAGTCTGCCTGTTCTGTTCGGCATTCTTTTCGGCGTCTGAAACCGCCTATTCGTCGCTGAACAGAAACAGGCTGAGGCTTATGGCGGACAATAAACGGCGCGGCGCTTCGCTGGCTTACAGGCTTTCGGAAAAATACGACAGCCTGCTTTCGAGTATTCTGATTGGCAACAATATCGTGAATATCGCCCTTGCATCCGTCAGTACAATTTTTTTCGTCAGACTGATCGGAAACGCCGGCGCGAGCATTTCCACGGCCGTTATTACCGTGGCCGTTCTTATTTTCGGCGAGATCACCCCGAAGAGCGTCGCGAAGGACTATCCGGAGAAGTTCGCATGCTTTTCCGCGCCGTTCCTTTACGTTCTTACGCTGATACTCACGCCTGTCAATTTTCTTTTTTCGGCATGGAAAAAAATCATCGGAAAGATGTTCGGAGCACGCGAGGACAACGCGCTCACCTCCGAGGAGCTGCTTCTTATGCTCGAAGAGGTCGAAAAAGACGGAACGATCGACCGCAGCGAGGGAGAGCTTCTGGTCAACGCCTTGAAATTTGACGACGTTACCGCCGCAAAGGTGCTCACTCACAGGACCGACGTCGCCGCCGTCGGGATAGACTGGGACAGGGAAAGGATCGCCGGCGTGTTTGCCGACAGCGGTTTTTCGCGTCTCCCTGTTTTCGAGGACGACCTCGACCACGTCAAAGGAATTCTTCATTACAAGGATTTCTTCAGCGCGGACGGGGTGAGCGGCGTTCCGGCAAGGGAACTTATCAAGCCGCCCGTTTTCGCCGGCGCCGGTGAAAAGCTGAGCGACGTTCTGAAGCTGATGAAAAAGCACAAGTGTCATATGTGCATCGTAGTGGATGAATACGGCGGAACGTCCGGTATCGTCACGATGGAGGATATCCTCGAGGAACTCGTGGGCGAGATCTGGGACGAGCACGACGTCGAGCATCAGGAGGTGGTCGAGAAGGAAGACGGCTCGTTCACCGTTGACGGCCTCATGGCCATAGGCGATTTTTCCGAACGTTTCGATATCGAACCCGAAACCGACAGCAATTCCGTCGGTGGCTGGGTGACCGAACGGCTCGGGAGGCTGCCGTCCGCCGGCGATTCATTTACGGAAGATAATCTCGTTATCGCCGTCAGGGAGACAGACGGCAGGAGAGTGTCCTCCGTTTCGGTTACGCTCGTTCCCGCAGAGGACGGAAGCGTGGACGGAGACGGACCGGACAGGGGAACGGATAAAAAGCAGGATAAAAATTAACATGCGGACACGCTCCGGAAACTTGCATTTTCCGCGCCGTATGATACAATATACACGCAAATCATTTTTGGAGGTTTGGACAATGAAAACTAAAGCAGTCAGAATGTACGGGAAAGAAGATCTGAGACTTGAGGAATTCGAGCTTCCGGATATCAGGGAGGACGAGATACTCGCTCATATCATTTCGGACAGCGTATGCATGTCGACATATAAAGCAATGGAACAGGGAACCGCTCACAAGCGTGTTCCCGCCGATATCGCGGAAAAACCCGTTATCGTAGGACATGAATTCTGCGGCGAGATCGTCGAGGTCGGCGCGAAATGGGCCGGCAAATTCAAACCCGGGCAGAAGTTTTCTATTCAGCCCGCCCTCAACTACAAGGGCACGCTGGCGGCTCCGGGATATTCCTATCAGTTTATCGGAGGCGATGCCACCTACGTCGTCATTCCCAATGAGGTAATGGAGATGAACTGCCTGCTCGACTACAACGGCGAGGCGTTCTTCTACGGCAGCGTTGCCGAACCGATGTCGTGCATCGTAGGCACTTATCACGCGATGTATCATACTACGGCCGGAAAGTACGAGCATAAAATGGGAATAGTAGAGGGCGGAAACATGGCCATCCTCGCCGGCGTCGGCCCCATGGGAATCGGCGCCATCGATTACGCGATTCACTGCGACAGAAGACCCGGTCTCCTCGTTGTCACCGATATCGATCAGGCGAGACTTGACCGCGCAGCATCCATCTATACCGTTGAAGAAGCGGCGAAGAACGGCGTAAAGCTTGTTTACGTGAACACGGCCACGACCGCGAACGCCGAGGAGTATATCATGAGCCTGACTGACGGCAAGGGCTTCGACGACGTCATGGTGTTCGCGCCCGTGAGGCCGGTCGTCGAGATGGGCGACAGACTGCTCGGCAGAGACGGATGCCTCAATTTCTTTGCCGGACCCAAGAGCGCCCCGTTCATGGCCGAATTCAATTTCTATAACGTCCACTACGGCAGCACTCACGTTGTCGGTACCAGCGGCGGAAATACGAACGATATGATCGAGTCGCTTGAAATGATGGGGGACGGACGCCTCAATACCGCGTCTATGATCACTCACGTCGGCGGACTGAACGCCGTCGTCGACACTGTTATGAATCTTCCGAAGATCCCCGGCGGAAAGAAGCTTATCTACACGAACGTCGATATGCCTCTTACGGCGATCACCGATTTCGCGAAGCTCGGCGAGACCGATCCCTTCTTCAGGGATCTCGACGAGATCTGCTCCCGCCACAATTATTTGTGGAACGCCGAGGCCGAAAAATACGTTCTCGCGCACGCTAAAGCTATCTGAGGCGACGGCCCGGAAGGAGAGTATTTATGGAAATTCTTGCATTTGACTACGGCGCCAGCAGCGGCAGAGCCATACTGGGCAAATTCGACGGGCAGCGGCTTACTCTTGAAGAGATGCACCGCTTCTCGAGCGATCCCGTTATGATGCGCGACACTTTTACGTGGGACTTTCTCAGACTCTTCCATGAGATGAAGTCGGGGATTCTGAAGACGTATAATGCCGGGCACAAAGATCTGGCTGGCATGGGCGTCGATACGTGGGGTGTTGATTTCGGACTTCTGTCCAAGAAGGGCGGGCTCCTCGGCAATCCCGTACATTACAGGGATTCGAGGACCGACGGCATGATTGAAGCGGCCGTTTCGGCTGTTCCCGCGAAGGACATATACGGCGCCACGGGAATCCAGTTCCAGAAATTCAATACGCTGTTCCAGCTCCTTGCGATGGCGAGGGATGACGATCCTCTGCTTCGCGAAGCCGACACCATGCTGTTCGTTCCCGATCTGTTCAACTATTTCCTGACCGGCGAAAAATATTGCGAATACACGATCACGAGCACCTCGATGCTTTACGACCCGGTAAAGCAGGACTGGGCGCGCGGGATGATCTCGGCCGTCGATTCGAGGATCAGGACCGATATTTTCCCCGAGGTCATACCGGCCGGAACGAAGATCGGAAACATAAGCGAGTCCGTATGCTCGGAGCTTGGCATTGGAACGATACCCGTTATCGCCGTAGCCGAGCACGATACGGGGTCCGCGGTCGTTTCAGTTCCGTTCACCGACAGAAAAGCGGCATACCTCAGCTCCGGAACGTGGTCCCTTCTCGGCGTCGAGCTTGACGCTCCGGTCATCAACGACAAGACGTTCGGGCTCAATTATACGAACGAGGGCGGCATCAACCGCACGGTAAGACTTCTTAAGAATATCATGGGACTCTGGATAAATCAGGAGTGCCGCAGATACTGGATAAAGAAGGGCGAGAACGTTTCGTTCGACGAGCTCGAGCAGGGAGCGTGCGAGGCCGAGCCTTTCGCGTCCATCATCGACGTCGACGCGCCCGATTTCTTCGAGCCTTACAACATGCCGAAGAAAGTTCAGGATTATTGCGCAAGGACCGGTCAGAAGGTTCCCGAAACGAAAGGCGAGATCGTGCGCTGCGTTATGGAGAGCCTCGCGCTGAAGTACCGCCAGGCGATAGAAGGTCTCGAGGAGATCGTCGGATACAGGATCCCGTCGCTCCACATCGTCGGCGGCGGATGCAAGGAGAAGACCCTGTGCAGATTTACCGCGAGCGCCATAAACCGTCCCGTGTACGCCGGCCCTGTCGAAGCGACGGCGATCGGAAATCTTTCGACTCAGCTCATTTCTCTCGGCGAGGTCGGATCGCTTTCGGAAGCGAGAGAGGTTGTCCGGAATTCGTTCCCGATAGCCGAATACGTTCCCGAGAACACCTCGGCGTGGGACGAGGCGTACGGAAAGCTGCTTTCGATACAGAAAATGACGGCTTCAAAATGATTGTTGAAATAACATCGCAAACGTGATAAAATGAAAAGCAATCTTACGAAAGGGAAGATGTTTGAAAATGAGTAAAATCAAATCGAAAAAAATGCTTGCAGTGAAAGCGATGATTTTCGCCGTGGTGCTTGTCATGGCCTTCGGGATCTTCGGCTGCGCGAAAAAGCCGATACGCGACGGATATGTTGATCAGACGAAAACCATCGATGATCTCGCCATCGCCGGCAGCATAACTTTCACCGTTAACAACGAAAGCGGTACCGAGGCTGAGGCTATGGCTCCGAAGGCCGTTGTCAGGGCGTTCATGAACGATTTTCCGGATGCCGTCGTTAAATACGAGGAGAGCAACAGAACCACTTATCCGAACCGTATTTCATCGGGCGACATCGGAGACGTTTTCTGGTGCGACGCAAATGACGCGAACAACTATCAGCGCAACCACAACGCTCTTATGCCTCTCGACGCGTACATCAAACCCATGAATATCGATATGGGCGACATTTATTCCGGCGCCATCGATACCGGAAAGATCGCCGGAAGACTCTACATGGTTCCGAGAAAGATCGGCGAGCAGATACTTATCTACAACGACTCGATCCTTACCGAAGCCGGCGTCAATTTCGACAATTCGAGAGCCTACGAGTGGGAAGAGTTCAAGGCTCTGTGCAAACAGCTCACCATCATCGAGAACGGCACCGTTATGAGATGCGGCGCTTCGATGAAGATCTGGTGGCACAACGTCTGGCAGATGTTTTTCCGCGGCTGGGGCGGAAAGTGGATCGATAACGTGAACCACAGGGTCACCATTACCGACAGCAACGAGGTCATGCAGGGCGTAAACGAGCTCGTTACCGCCGTTCAGGAAGGATGGCTCTATCCCGAGGACATCGCCGGCAGGATCAACTCCATTAAGTATGATATCTCCGACGGCGACTCCAACATTTCCAAAGTCTGCTTCAAAACCTTCGGCGCCATGACGTGGCTCACCCGTCTCGGAAACGCTTATGATTCTCTTCAGCTCAACTGGGACTTCTGTCCTTTCCCGGCTCTCCCGAATCATAACATCTCCACCGGCGCCACCGGATACGTCGTTTACAACCGTACTTCCAATCCCGATACGGCCGCCGCATTCGCTCTTTACTTCCTGACTGAAAGCGGACAGCGCGCATACCATAGCCAGACGGGCGGAAACGTTCCTCTGCTCAAGTCTCTTGCCGACGATGATTTCTGGAAGGGCAAGGGAACTCCGTGGGAGGACAAGAATTTTCAGGCGTTCGTTATGTATCCTGACAAGACCACTCCCGCCTCCGTTATCACGCAGGCTCCTCAGGAGATCGCCGAGATCTTCTCCAACGACGCCATGATGACTCTGTTCGCCGATATCATCAACGGACGCAGCGACCCTCAGACCGCTCTCCTCAAGCTTCAGACGAGAGCCAATGAGAAATGGCAGACCATTCTTCAATAATATTCCGGCTCAGGCCGATTATATCTGACTGAGACACAGGCGCCCGGCAATTCTGCCGGGCGCTTTGTCGGTGTGCCGGGCACGGCACAGTTCTTGCGGGTGAAAGTCCCGCCACAGGTATTTACCGCCAAGTGTAGCGAACCGCAAGCCGGCATCA
>CADBOE010000010.1 GCA_902796205.1 uncultured Ruminococcus sp.
GAGCGGTTTCAGCCGCATTTTGAGAAAAATACCGTTTGCGGCTGAAAATCTTGGAGCGGTTTCAGCCGCAATTTGAGAAAAATGCCGTTTGCGGCTGAAAATTTCGAAGCGGTTTCAGCCGCATTTTGAGGAAAGTGCCGTTTGCGGCTGAAAATTTCGAAGCGGGTTCAGCCGCATTTTGCGGAAAATGACGTTTGCGGCTGAAAGTTTCGAACGAAGAACGACATGATAATGATGAAAACCTCCGTCTGCCCGGCCTGCTCCGGTCTGCACACGGTCTGCACCCGGCCATTACCCGCGTCTTGAAAAAGCTCCCCGAATCTGTTATTATTACGCGCGGAAAGAAAGACTGACAACGATGCTGTCCGGAGGGATTTCTGATGATACTTTACGATAAAACGGCTCTCACGAAGAAGCTGGGCCGGAAGATTGCCGACGTGATTGACGTCCTGCTCACACCCGAATCAGATGAATATGCCGTAAAAAACGCGTTTGAGCGCCTGATGCGCATGAATACGCTGAAAATTGCCGTCAGGAACGGAAGCGAACCGCCGGAGATGCTTATTGCCGCCGCGGCCGGGTTGCTGAGGACGAGAGGGGACAACGACGGAAGCGCGGGAACGGTCGCCATTGACAGCATAAACGAGGCGCTCAGGCAGGATGCGGCAATTGACAGCGACGCCGTTTTCAGGAACGATTATTTTTACGATCTCATAAAAAGCGGCGCGGAGCAGGGCGACTTCGCGCTGCAGGCTGTTCTTGCCGATCTTTACGTCGGGGATCTGATCGCTCCGGGGGCCGGCTCGCATCTTGAAGCGGAGGGTCTCGACGCTGAAGGAATCAGAGAGGCCGTTCAGCAGCTCGGACGCGACCAGCTTGAAAACGAAGAAGCCGCGAAGGCAGCGAAGGTGACGGGTATTCTCGGAAGCGAGCTCCTTGAGGAGATCGACTGGGTGCCGTACGAAGACAATCTGTTCGCCAGGGCGAGAAAATATTTTCAGGCGGGCAGGCAGGAGGAAGCCCTGCAGCACCGTGAAGAGGCGGCGGAAGCCTTTTTCAGGGCCGGATGTCTCGGAAATACCGACGGAGCGCTCGCATACGCTGCGGCTACGTCCGGGATATTCAGGAACGAGCCGAAAAAGGAACAGCTTAAAGCGCTGAAAAAATTCAGAAAAGCCGAAAAAAAGCAGCGCTCGATGCTCAGGACGGGAGAGCCGGCGGAGAGCACCTCGGGACTGTTCACGACGGAGGAGCTCCTGAAACACCCGTCGGCCATTTACCGCAGGAGCATGACGGAAACACATCTCGGGCACCGGGACGAGGCGGAAAAGCTTATGCGCGAGGCCGCCGACGCCGGAGACGTTGCCGCTCAGAAGACCGCGGCGCGGTATTATGCTTCGGCTGAATTTTTTGATTTCGATCTTATGATGCGTTACCTGCTTCTCGGCATCTCGAATCCCGGAAGCTGGTATATTTACGGCGACAGGCCGTGGGAGCCCTATTCCGACAAGGCCGCAGCGGATAACGCAGAATTTTACGGGCTGGCTCTCGAACTTCTCGGCGGTACGTGCCGCAGGAGGGATATGATAGACGAGCTGCAGGAATTGTCCGAGCCTCCGTCCGGGAAAACGCCGGAGCTGACCGGAGAACAGAAGCAGGTAGTTTTCATGTGGCATCTTTGCGCTCCCGGGTCTGACGAAGCCCGCCAGACGCTTGCGCGCCTGCTGAGCGTCGGATTCGGTACGGCGAAGGACGAGGAAAGGGCGCTCGGTATCTGGAAGGATCTGTGCGACCGGTATTCGGGGGCAGGTTCACAGGATGCCGACGGCGGCGAAGCGGAACGGCCCGGCGATTCATGGAAGCCTTACGAAGCTTTTTACGAATACGGAATGCACCTGATCACGACGCCAGGTCCGGACCGCGACGGGGAAAAGGGCGTCGAGCTTCTGCGACTCATTCCGGCTGACGATCCGTTCGCGTCCAAGGCGGAAAAAATGATAGCTCTTACGGAAACGGAAACGTCCGAGCTGATCAGACTCGGGAATCTTTTCCGCAAGGAGGGCAACGAATCCGCGATGGAAAAGCTTTATCTCTGCGCCGAAAAGCTCGGCGACCCCTCCGCGTCGCGCCTGCTCGGGCGCTGGTATTCCGCGCCGGAGAATAACGTGCAGAACGACAAAGAGCCGAACGGTAAAGAGCCGAACGGCAATGAGCGTAAAGAGAAGGCGCTGAGC
>CADBOE010000011.1 GCA_902796205.1 uncultured Ruminococcus sp.
GGACGGCGGAAAACGTGTTATTTTTGGTGCGAATGGATGCTGCGAAGCCTGCTAACTAAATGGACAACTTCCGCAGGCGGGAAGTGATAGAATCATACCATAGCGAAGACGGATCAGCAAGCAAAAAATATCGACAAATATCGTCATTATTCGACGAAAATCGACATTTAAGGCAATTTCAGCTCAAAAAACAACGAGAAAACGGCCTTTTATCCCGACGACTTCAAGAGTTTATGAACAGGAGGGCAAAAAACTTAAGGCAGCAACGGGGGACAGACCCCGGTTTTGGGCCTGTTTCGGGCGTTAGAAGGAGCCCAAAACCGGGCACCGGGCACCGGCACGAATGCACAAAGCAAGCTCAGAAACCAGCCGAATCCACCCGCGCCGGGTCCGGCCGCCGGTTGCGGCCTTTTCCCGTGCTATCCCGCAACCGGGGTCTGTCCCCCGTTGCAGCCGCCAGCTCTCCCCCGATGCCCGTTCCTCCCAATATCATTTTGACAATCTCAGCACTTCGCACTATAATTGACGTCACAAAGATTACATCACAACACAACTCGACACGGCAAGGCAAAGCAAGGAGGATCATCCCATGAATCTCACGAATTCAGGCAGCGAAACACGCAAAAATTATGATATTGCCGCCTATATCTGGCCCTCGTACACGGGGCACGAAGACAGGACCCGCATATTCTGGCCGGACGGAATAGGCGAATGGCAGACCGTACAGAAAGCTTATCCGCGCTTCGAAGGTCATCAGTGGCCCAGGAGGCCGCTTCTCGGCTACAAGGACGAGGCTGATCCGGAAACGATGGCGGAGCAGATCGATCTTGCCGCTTCGCACGGCGTAAACGTGTTCATCTACGACTGGTACTGGTACGACCGCCGCCCCTTCCTCGAGAACTGCCTGAACGAGGGCTTCCTCCCCGCCTCGCGCAAGGACGGGCGCGTCAGATTTTACCTCATGTGGGCGAACCACAACGCAGGAGTCACGTGGGACATGCGCAACGCGAACAGGGAATTTTCCGGTCACGAGCCGCCGATATGGCGCGGGGATCTTGACCGCGCTGAATTCAGGATCGTCTGCAGAAGGCTTATTGACCGCTACTTCTTCGATCCGCTCTACTACACCATTGACGGAAAGCCGGTCTTCTCGATTTACGAGCCTCACAATTTCGTTAAAGGCCAGGGCGGAGTGGATAAAGCAAGAGAGGCGCTGGAGGAGTTCCGCGAGATGTGCGTGAAAGCGGGGCTTCCGGGAATACATATCCAGATGGTGCTCACACATCCGGTCGGCCACGTTTCCGAAAACGCGACAACGCCGGGCATCTGCAGGGCGCTCGGTTTTGACAGCATCACCCACTACCAGTTCATACATTTCACCGGCGGCGGACAGCCTTACGAAAACGCGCTGCGCGCCGCGTACAACGAGTGGAAGTACGTTACCGACTCGTACAGGCTCCCCTATTTCCCGCACGTTTCGGTGGGCTGGGACGCGTCGCCGCGCTTTACGGCGCTGACAACGGACGGCACGCTGCAGAACAACACTCCCGCTCTTTTCGGGGAGGCAATGCGCAAGGCGTGCGAGTACGCCGACGCTCATCCCGGTCAGCCGCCGCTCATCACGGTCAACAGCTGGAACGAGTGGACCGAGGGCAGCTATCTGCTTCCCGACGATCTGAACGGCTACGGCTACCTCGACGAGATCGCAAAGATACAGAAATTCTGAGCCGAATGACGTATCCGGCGATCCGGACGTTCCGGAGACTAGACGCGATCAGTTTTTTAATATTTCCCGCTTAATTTTTTCTGCGGACAGAATTAATTTCCGCATACAGAAAGGAGTTCTGTAATATGAAAAGAGTCATTTCCATCCTGCTGGCGCTGATGCTGCTGTCGCTCACTGCAGTCGTCCCGTTTGCCGCGGAGCCGGGCGCCGGAGAAGCAGCCGCAGAAGAGCCGGCCGCGGGAGAGCCCGCCGTCGAAGCCACTGCCGGTCCCGTTAACCACCTTACCGCCAAATGGAGCGCCTCCGTTTTCGCCGGAAAGCTCGAGGAAACGGAAGAAGACGGCGCCACGGTCATCACGTACACGCCGGCCGATCCTCAGTCGTGGATGGCTCCGACCATCGATATTTTCGCAGACCTCAAAGCACTTCTCGGAGAGAGAAAAGGCATGAACGTCATATTGTCCTATGAGATAAGGGGCGTGTTCACCGGCGAACCGTCGGGCAACGCGCACAATATCATCCGGGCCATCAATCCGAAGAACGGCGGATTCAGTTTTCCGCCGGATCAGGCCGGAAACTGGGACGGCGAGGGCAATTCCTGGCAGGATCTGTACGGCGACGTTGCCGAAGGCGATCTTTCGTTCTCGATCGACGGCGGGAACAACAACATGGCGTTTCTCGCTCCGGAATATACCGATCTGTCGTCGGGCGACTGGATGCTTTTCGAGACGGAGCCGCTTTACGTATCGGCGTACGATCTCGACGGGAATCTTTTCGGCGGAATGCTGCTGACCGTTGACGCCCTTTCGTACGGCAACCTGACCGGCCTGCAGATCCGCAACACGGCCATTTACGACTATGACGAAATAAAGCCGACCAAGGCGCCGACGGCCGAGCCCACCGAAGCGCCGGAGATGACCCCCGCCCCCGCGACCGAGGGTCCGGCGGACGATCCGGGCAACAAAAATACGGGCGCGCCCGCTGACAACGGCAGTTCAGCTGATCCGGCGGCTACCGGCTCCGGCACGTCCGATACGAAGAGCTACGGGCCCAACGTCGGGCTGATCATCGGCATCGTCTGCGCCGCGGCTGTCGTCGTCGCCGCCATCGCTGCGGTAATAATGAAGAAAAAGAAGGCGAAATAAAAGCGGAGCGGTTTTTAAAAACAGTCGGCTGATCAGCAACAGCTGTGCAGCAACATGGCAGAAATAATACCGGGATAGCGGAAATGCAGTCCCGGTATTATCTGTTTTTAAGGAAGCATGCAATTGCAATTTCTTTCGTTATCGTCGCCCCGCCTGCGTAACGGGCAAACGCCGCCGCGTCCCTGCAATATTTGCCGATCGTCGCATCGCTTCTTTCCTCCAGAATAAGATGCTTCCTGAATCCGCCGAGAAGCTCTTTTGTCAGAATACGTCCTTCCATTTTGATCCACCTCCGTGTAGATATAATTGAATTTTACGCGGAAAGAATGATTTTCCGGAAGTAATTTCACATGCGATCGCCAGACTTCCGCCCCCTCCCCTCTCCGTTTCTCAAAAAATCCGGCTGGCGTATTGACATTTCCCGCAGAACCGTGTAAACCGTAACCGCAGCGGGCCCGACAAACGCGGCCGCTCCATCCACGCGATCCTACGGAGGCAATCATGAAAATATTCATTAAAGCGTTAACGCTCCTGCCGGTCATTGCGGCGGCCGTCTGCGGCGCGTCGTGCGACTTAGCAAAAGATTCGGAGGCGAAAAGAAACATGTATGCGAACAGACCGCTGAATTACAGAGAAGAAGACCTTTCCTGGGAGCTCCGGAACGTATTTTCAGGCGACCGCGTCAGAAACGAAACGGTCATGTTTATAAACAAAGGCGATACGAAAGAGCTGCTGTATAAAATCGACGGCATCGTTTCGGTCACGTCATACGACGGCAGCGTAACCTACGCCGAGGGCAGAGACTACGAGCTCGTCGACGGCATGATCAGGATCACGGAAAACAGCGCGATGCCGTGCATCACCGGCGCGAAATACTATTCGGGCGATGGCACACTCATTATCGACGGCGACGGAATGCAGAGAGCTGTTTATTGGGGCGAAGGCACGGCGATGACAGATTATCAGGTGAACGTCGAATATACGCATTCGGACAGCTGGAATGGCTACCGGCAGCAATGCTTCACCGCCGTTTACGACAGGCTGTACGGCAAATTTGAAAAGGGCGAGGACGTGACGGTCGTATTCTACGGCGACAGCTGCACGTACGGCGCCGCGTCGTCGTTCGCGTACGGCTATTCTCCGCATCAATATTCATACGCAATTCTCGTAACGAACGCGCTCGCGGATATTTTCGGATATACGGTCCGCTACGAAAAAACCGGGCTGCCCGGAACAGGCCCGGCGCCGGACAAGGATTATCAGGCCGGCGGCAGAGGGACGATCACCTACGTGAACAACAGCGTCGGCGGATGGACTACGGCGGACGGCGTGAACAATTTTGAGGAATACGTAAAACCCTATATTGAAAAACACGGCTGCGACCTGTTCATAGTCGACCTCGGCGGAAACGACGGCGGCATGCCTCCTGAAAAGACGGCTGACAACGATAAAACGATCATCGATATGGTCCGCGGGCTTGCTCCCGAGTCCGGCTTCATTATCATGTCGACCCTTCTCAACAGACCGGGGTCAAACTGGGCGGGAAACGACGCGCTGCAGGAGCCTTTGCTGGTCAGACTTTCCGAAGAACTGAGAGCCGAAGGCGTGCCGTGCGCCGTCTGCGGTATCACTTCGATGACGGCTTCCGTGCTCGTACACAAAAAATTCGAGGACTTCTCAGGAAACAATATCAACCACCCGAACGACTTCTGGGCGCGGCTGTACGCGAATACGTTATTCGAAACACTTGTCGGCTACGGAAATCTGACCCGGTCTTCGTAAATACCGCGCCGGGCGGCATTCATGAAAGATCCGGGTCAGGCGCGGCCGCCGTTTGAGCGTCCGTACGTTATTTCATATAAAAGAATCCGTCCCGCGAAAGCCCTTTCTGAGCGTATTCACGGGTAAGCTCATCGACTCTCGACCATACGTTCTCACCGAAGATCGACGGCCTCGCGCGGATCCCGTCGTCTCCGCCGGCGAACAGAAACTGTTTTTTGCCCGCGAAGAAAAGCTGAACCACGGGGACAAAATCCGTATATGCTCCCGAAGCTGACGGCCCGGGGAACAGATCGCCGGCCGGCTTTCCTCCGTCGGCGACATAATTGCAGGCGGTGACAAGGCGATCCCCTGCCGAAAGGCCGTACGTCTCCGCAAGTTCCTTGGGGAAGCGGAGGAAAATAACGGCGTCAAACTCATCCGAATACGCGGAAACGATAAACGGATCGAGCGAGCAGACCACGGCGGGCTGCGTATCGCCCTTCAGGAGAATATTGCCGAGCAGCTGCGTATTCATATCGTAAGCCATCTGCTCTTTTACGGTCTTGCATACAAGTTTTCTGACCTGATAGAATTTTTTGTACTTGAGTTTTACATTTGACGGATTGTCTGCAGGCATTGTTTTTCGCTCCTTTATCCGGAATTACCGGTCGACCCGGTTTGACGTCATTATATCAGATTTCGTTTGTTTTCACAAAATAAAAATACAAATGCGTAAAAATATAAATGCAAAAGCCGGACTGAAAAAAAGCGACACGCTTATTTCAGCTTTAAGCCGTCCTTGAAGGCGTCGCCGACCCTGCCTCCCACCTTGTAATAGCCGTGGGTATATGGATCGAAAGCGATTGCTTCAAGAGAATCGATATCCACCCTGCCGTCCCGGAGGTTCGCTTCCTCGACTGACGTGCGCAGGACTTTTCCGATCACCCCGAGTCCCGTCGCATCGTTCTGGAATTCGATGAATTCGCACTCCATTGCGACCGGAAGCTCGTTTATAACCGGAGCGTCGACGAGCGTGGATTTTTCAAAAGACAGACCGGACTTTCTGAATTTATCAGGTTCCTTTTCGCCGTGTACGCAGCCAAACCAGTCCGCCTCGACGACGTGCTTTGCGTCTGCGATATGAACAACAAATCCGTTGCGCCTTTTTATGTTTTTTACCGTCGTATGCGTTTCGGTCAGATTCAGCGCGACTTTATCGCGGTCAAGCATGGTCCCCCATGCCGCGTTCATAACGTCGACCGTACCGTCTTCGTTGAACGTGGATATGAGAAGCACCGGCATCGGGAAAATTGCTTCCGTTGTTTTGATCTGTTTTTTCATTTTACAAGCACTCCTTAAAATAATCGTTGTATAACCGCTTACTTTGCGCCGCCGTCCGGCCGGCGCGCCGGTCAGATTACCGTAAAAAACACCTCGAGCTTTACCGCGCCGCCGCTGTCCCTCATCACTACCTTGTATTCCCCTTCAGGAACGTCGATGAACGGCACGACCTGCGGATTCTGCGGAGTAGCGCAGAACCATTCCAGCACGGAGGAAGCCACGCCGTTGCTGACCGTGAACCAGCTTCGCCGCGCCTCGGGAGCGTTGTCGAAGCACGCGTAATACACGCCCGCGTCCCTGCCCGGAACGTACGCCACGGGATATAAAACGAGATAGTCGCTCTTTTCCCCGGCGGCGGTAATCATTATGGGCTCGCCCTTTTCAAAAAACTTTTTATTTACCGACAGCGTCCGTGAACCGTCCTCTGCGGAGTCGCCCGCGTTTTCCTCGGGCGGCGCGTACAGTGAACGGATGTCGTCGGGAACCGTCCCGTCGTCGTTGTAGATCGCGACCTCGCCCAGCTCCGCGCAGCCTTTCCCGCCCTTCTGTCCGAAGCCCGTTACCGCCACGCGCACGTATCTGGCATCCACCGGCGTAAATCTGAAAACAGGGACCTTATACAGATCCGGCGAAAATTCTTTTTCCTCCGCCGCCGTGTACCATTTGACGCCGTCCTGCGAAACAGCTATCGTAAACGATTCCGGAAAATAACGGAAACACGACGGACCCTTGCCGCCGGGATAAAGATCTACCCTGTTCACGCGCTTCACGGTACCGAGGTCAAACGTCATATACTGCGGAGCGCCGTCGGAGGAAACGAGCGCAGCTCTCGCGCCGTCGTCATACACGCCATCGTGAACGTTGCAGAGAAAAGCCGTTCCGTCGCCGGCCGCCGAAGTGGCGGTGAGCCTCGCAGCGACCGCCAGATTCGGATCCTCCCTCTTTTCCGGGAGGCTGATCACGTCGCCGTCAACTACCATCAGTGCGCAATCCCCCGCTTCGAGAGCAAGCGTGAGCACGCCGTCCTTCACCGGCGCCGCGGTCAGCTCGCCGTTTTCGCCGTCGACAAGTTTCAGGTTGAGATCCCCCACCCCGAACGTAAGAGTCTGTTCCTTTTTGAAATCCTTGTTGACGATCATCAGAAGCTGTCCGCCGCCGTCGCGCCGTTCTATTACCGATACGATCGCATCGGTTTTCCCGGTCGCCTTCACCGGGAAGTCATCCGGAAGCACCTCGTACGCACCGGCGGTTTTCCGGCGCGTATGATAGACAGCGACCGCGTCGCCGGAAGCGAGATATTTGCCTATATTATGGATTTTTTTGTTGATCCGGCACACCTCGCCGAAAAGCTCCGTGGGCATGTGATCAGCGTCGAAAATCGCGTCCGTATAACCGCTGTCCGCACCCCAGGGCTTTTCCCAGGTGAAAAATTTCAGTTCTTTCACGCCGTAAGCCAGCGCCGCCGTCATATTGTAGCGAAGATCGCCGGCCGAAGGTCTCCGGTAGTTCACGTAACCCACCGACTGGACGTAGACGGCCGTATTCATGCCCGTGTCCAGCCCGGCGCGCCTCAGGTCGTCGTAGTTTCTGAACAGCTGAAATTCGTCGACGCCTCCGTTTTTGTCGAAGCAGTACACGTCCAGCGACAGGGTCCCCCAATAGTTCACAAGGCTTCCGAAATCCGTCAGGCGCTTATAATACGTTCCCTCCGGGTACGCGCCGCGGGGCAGAAAGTTGATATTCACCAGGCAGTCGGGGATAACCGACCGGAGCGCGTTTTCCACCCTTGCGTACGGGTTCGGGTCGTACGGTTCGTCGACAACGTAAAACCCGCAAAAGCCCTCCAGGTCGCGGTAGCGCTCCGCAATTTTCCTGAGCTCTTCGTCCGTGCGTTCCGCTCCGGTCTGGACAAGATAGTCGCGCGAATATATCTTCAGGCCGTATCCGGCGGCATCGCGCATAATCGGGACGTATTTTTCAAACGTGTGGCCGTCCGCGACCCAGACGTCGTCCACGTAAACGTGCGAAACGACGTCGATCTCCGCCTGCTTCATATACTCCAGCTGCTTTCTCCGGAGTTCCTCGTTCTGCAGCTGCACCAGATACGCGTTGATTATGATATTGTCCCTCGTAACGGGATTTTTGCGCGGCGCTTCGCCGGAAATTATTCCCGACGCCGACGGCAAATCCAAAGGCGCCGGAGTCGCGTCGCCGTCCGTTTTTTTCACGCTTTCCACCGGTTTCTCCTCCGTAATCCTTCCGGGACTGCACGCGGCCGATAACGCCGCAAAAACGATCACAAATGCAATCAGCCGTACAAACCGTTTCATTTAGTCCTCCGTATTCAAAAAAATATATTCACAATCCTCAGCCGTATCGCCATATTTCCGGAGTCCGGCTCCGCAGCGCCGGGCGGCGCGGGTTACCTTCCGCAGGTCCCTTCTTTACGGTATATCGGCGCCGCTTCCTAACGACCGATATTGTATTTGTATCAGTCAAGCATGTCAACCATTATGCAGAGGGATTCCGTTGAATTGCGGAGAAAAAGCCGGTATAATACTTACGCTTATGATATTTAAGCCGGGAGACCGGCGGGACGGTACTATACGGAGACAAAATATGAAATTGACAATGCTCGGAACCGGTAACGCTCTTGTTACGGATTGCTACAACACCTGCTTTGTGATAGATGATGACAAACAGTATTTCATGGTTGACGGCGGAGGCGGCGGAGCGATCCTCCGTCAGCTGAAGCACGCCGGATATGACTGGATGGATATGCGGCATATCTTTGTAACGCATAAGCACATCGATCACCTTACGGGGATCATCTGGATGGTCAGAATGATCTGTCAGTTCATGAATCACGGCGAGTATAAAGGCGAAGCGTTTATTTATTCTCATAATGAAGTGCTGGATCTCATAAGAGACATGGCCGGAAAGCTGCTGCTGCGGAAGGAAACAAGATTCATTGACGACAGGCTCCATCTGGCGGAAGTCCGCGACGGGGAAACGCTGAACGTCATCGGGCATGACGTTACCTTCTTCGATATTCAGTCTGCCAAGGCGAAGCAATACGGTTTCAGTATGGATCTCGGCAACGGAAAAAAACTAACCTGCTGCGGCGACGAACCGTACTGTGACTGCGAAGAAAAATACGCGAGAGACAGCGAATGGCTGCTTCATGAAGCTTTCTGTCTGTATTCAGAGCGCGACGTTTTCGATCCCTATGAGAAGCACCATTCCACCGTAAAGGACGCCTGTGAACTGGCCGAAAAACTGAACGTCAGGAATCTGCTCCTTTACCATACGGAGGACAAAAACCTTGGTGAAAGGAAAAAGCTCTATTTCGAGGAAGGCTCGCGGTATTACCACGGGAACCTGTTTATCCCGGATGATCTTGAATCATTGGAGCTGTAAATCGGAGTTTACAGGACCTTTTGAATGATTCCTTCTCCGGAGGATCTATGAAGAAAACGTTGATCTTTTACAAGCCTGAATATGCTGACCTGGCAATTAAACTCCGTGACAACTACCGTGCGCATGATCACGCGGAAGCGGATATCGTCTCTGCAGAGGCACATGACGATATTGAATACGCCGTAAAGATGCAATATGACGAAGCTGTTTTCATAGAGGACAGCGAAGCCGTTATTTTTCATGATATTAAATCAGGATATACACGCAGCATTCCTGTTCCGGCCGTGTTCTATAACGACCCACAGCCCGTTTCCCACGAAGCTGTCACAGACAAAGCAGCACTCAACATTCTGGCTGACGCCATCTCCGACGCGGGATCGTGGTGGTGCTGGTATGCAGATGACGACATGATTCAGCTGGAGTTTTGTGACGTGCAGCTTTATGATGAAACTAAAGCCGGAGAAGAAGCACATACTACTGACGTTCTGGCCGTGCGCTTCCACGGTCATGCCTTTGCGGTCTTTCTGGATGATCTGAATGACAAAAACTGGCACGAACGTTTCCGTGACGACGATTCGATCCTTTATCCTGTCGACACGTACGACATGGCGTTCGACGATAAGAATGAGGCTGAGTCGTTAATGAATGATTTCAGAAACCGTGTTCCCGTCAAAAATTTCAAAGGCGCGGAAACTCCTTCAGCAGCAAAACATATTCTCTGCGCCCGGTGCGGTGCAGTCGGATTTATCGCCGGCGGCGATGAGATAGAGATCGCGGGTAAAAAAGGAAAATTTACGGAAGAAGAAATAGAGCCGTTGTCAAGAAAGTGGTGGGATTACTGGAAGCAATACTGGCGCTTAAGAGGAACGCGCGACGCCCTGCCCGAAGACTTTGCCTGCGAAGTGACGATTCCCGTGAATAATGACGATCCGCAGGGTATTTGGTAGTACAGTTGCTTCTGCCCTTCCGGAGAAAATGAGGGCGCACATCTCACATCGCAGACAACAAACCGGCCAATATCACTTCCGGCTTAAAGAGATAAACTTAAACAGCAACTATATGAGATGTGATTCAATGTATCAATCGAATGGTGGTACCAGTCCAATTCCGGTAGAAAGCCCCAAAAATGGCGAATTGCATCTTTTTATTTCATGGGTTTTCAGAGGCAAACGCAGAAAGGCGAAAACCGTAAAAATCGATGGAAAAGTGGTGTATTATGCCCTATAAATGGCGAAAACCCGGTCAAAACCGGGTTTTCTGGCAATTGCATCTTTTTAGACCGTATGCCATGTATTATAAGGTCAGAATTGATGCAAAGCTACGTTCTAAAAAGTCTTAATTGATTTTGCCGCAGACCGGAACCTACCCTATTGATCGACCGGGCGGGAAACCATATGACCCCCGTTATCAACTATTTCGATCGAATAATTACCCAAATTGCCGAGCGAGTATTTTTCTTGCGCTTTGCCGGATTCCTGCCAACTAAAATACGTTGTCAGGAAATGCTCAATCAAATAGTCCTCGCTGTCTGTTCCGTGTATCATCAGCGTCCTGGTTCGGTAGTTGTACTCATAAATGACTTGCTTTTCACGAAGTTTTCCGTCTTCAGCAAAAGTTTCACCTGTATCGATTAAAATCCATAAACTACCGGTTCTGTTTGTCATCGTTGTATTACATTCCGGTATGCAAATATAATCGAAAACACCGAGTTCATAAACTTTATCTGAGGTTGATGTGGATTTTGTCAAAATCGTTTCTTTTCCGAACTCTTCGCGCTTCAGCAGATTCCAGATTTCATCATAAACGTTTTGGACGTTATATACCTTATTGGTAATTCTTCCTACTGTGAATCCATTAGTAAGAAATAACGTCATTCCTATGCTCACAGCAAGAGTGGCGGCTATAATGATTACAATAATAGTTCTTCTTTTCATAAACAAACTCCCTATGTACAATTTGCTCCTACAACTATTACATAACAGCCTTCTTTGTCCATTTCATTTTTAATCAGTTGCCGTTTTTGCGGACACAACCGAGTTTTTCCATTAGGTTAAAGAGTGCTTTTTCCTCGGCTTTAATCGTTGGCCTCCCAA
>CADBOE010000012.1 GCA_902796205.1 uncultured Ruminococcus sp.
AACGTAAACGTTCAAAGGCGTTTCAGATCCCTTCCGGCGTCAATACCAGTCGTGCTTCTCGTTTCTGTCGAGCGCGGCGATCCTGTTCATCTCATCCGCGGTGAGTTCAAATCCGAACAGGTCGAGATTCTCTTTTATGTGATCGGGATTGCCGGATCCGGGGATCACAACGATCCCTCTTTGCAGATTCCACCGGAGGATCACCTGCGCGGAAGAAACGCCGTGCGCCTCCGCAATCGCCTTGATCGTGGCGTCGCCCAGAAGCTCCGCGGTATGGCCTCTGCCTCCGAGCGGATACCAGCCCTGAACGGCGATCCCTTTAGACTGAATGAACGGAACCACGTCCCGCTCCTGATAATACGGATGGATCTCGTTCTGAACGAGCGCCGGCGTGACCGTTACCTGCGGCAGAAATTCAGTCAGCTCGCTGACGTACCAGTTGGAAAGCCCGAGAGAGTGTATCTTGCCCGCCGCGGCATATTGCTCCATCACCCTGTACGCGTTCACGTCTCCGGCTCCGGGATGGTGAAGAAGCATCATGTCGATATAGCCTATATCGAGCTTTTCCAGCGCGGCGTCTATCGCCGCAGCGGGGTCGCCGAACTGACTCGGATATATTTTTGTGATGACAAAAATCTCCTCCCGAGGTATGCCGTATTCCTTCATCGCCTTCCGGACGCCTTCGCCGACAGCCTCCTCGTTGCCGTACATATAAGCAGTGTCGATCAGCCTTCCGCCGTTTTGCAGGAGCGCCGTGACCGAGCGGACGCACGTGTCGTGGTCCAGCGAATAGGTTCCGAGCCCCATTGCCGGCATCGTATAGCCGCTGTTCAGCAATACGCTTCGCGTACCGATATCGACCGTTCCGGTATTGACGTTGATATTTTTCACGACTCCCGTCGACCTCACCCACTCCGCGATGACCTCGCGTGACGTTCCGATCGCGAAGTGCCTTCCTTCGTTCCACACCGCCCCGGGCGCCAGAGCATGCAGATCGGACGCGCTCGATCCTATCGGACTTGACGCGGACGTACAGAACGGAATAACGGTTTTCCCGGAAAGCCCGGTGCTTTCGAGATACGTATAAATGATTTTCGGCGCCTGTCCGTGCCAGATCGGATAGCCGAGGAAAACGGTATCGTATGCAGATACGTCCGGCAATTCTCCGGCGATCTCCGGGCGCGCGTCGGGATCGTTCTGCTCTCTGTCGGCGCGGCAATCTGTATAATATCTGATGTCGTCGTCCGTGTACGGGACTTTCGCGTTGATCTCATACAGATCCGCGTCCAGTTCATCCGCGATATATTCAGCCAGCGGCTTCGTGTGTCCGGTGCGCGAAAAATATACCACCAGCACGCCTCCCGACGTTGACGGCGCGCGTGTCGCCGCCGGAGTATCCGTTTTTTCCGCCGCGTGATCAGTTCTTCCCGCGTCGTCCGTGGCATCCGCCGTGTCAGTTGAACCGGGCGTGACGTCATGTGCTACCGCGCATGCGGCGAGCGGAATGAGCGCCGCCGCGAGCAGCGCGGCCAGGACGCCTTTGATTTTATACGAGCTTTTTTCCGAATTCATATGCCTCCTCCAGTTCTTCCGTCTTTCCGGCAGCCTCTCCCGGATCGCTGACGCCTCCGCAGAACAGCGTTCCGGCAAGTTCGGCTTTTTCAAAGCAGTCCACCCAGCCCCGGAGCCCGGTCACGGCCTTTTCCGGCGTGTCCTCTTCATCCTCGGCGGCCGTCGAGAGCATATATACTTTTCTGAATCTGTAATCCGTCGTGTACAGCGGATTCATCCTGTCGAGAAGAGTCTTCATCTGTCCGCTCATTCCGTAATAATAGATCGGCGTGACGAAAACGATCGAATCGGCGTTTCCGGCCTTTTCCGCGATAGCCGCGGCGTCGTCGTTGATAACGCATTTCTGCGTTTTCTGGCAGGCAAGGCAGCCCGTGCAGAAGCTCAGCCTTTTGCCGCGCAAATCGATTCTTTCGACGTCGTTTCCCGCATCCACCGCGCCTTCGATCATGCGGGCCGCGAGAATATCCGAATTGCTCCCGATCCTGAGGCTCGTGGTGATAACAAGTATCCTGCTCATTTGATCATCCTCCCGAAGTTATCGTCACAGTCACGCCGCCGTTTCCGAGAAGAGCTCTGAGCTCAGCCGCGGTCATGCCCGTGATCCGTCCGAGACGCGTATAGGCCCACGAATTCGAGCCGTAAAACAAAACCAGCTGATTTCCGGAATAGAGCACTACGTCGCCGGGCCCGGTCGTCGTCTGCCTGTCGTTTTCCGGAAGGCTTCTTCCTATCGGCCCGACCTGCTCGAAGCCGCCGTAGGGCGACGTCCGGACCGTAAGGCCGCCGTCCGCGGCGAGGCCGGCGAGCGCTTTTACAGACTCGTTGTCCTCCCATACGACCTCTACCTCCGTACCGTTTATATACATGCGAAGCGTATTTTGCATATCTGTTTCTCCCTGTTCCGGCCGGGCCGTCTCCGTTTGGGCGCCCGTCGATTCCGGCGTCGTAAGCGAACCCGCCGGAGTGCTTTCAGCATTTGCCGAAGCAGTTTTACCGCCTCCGGCGCTCTGCGTCTGTGTCTGTGTCATTGCCCCGTCCGGCATTCCGGACTTCGCCCCGGCGTCGGGGACGTCGTTCGCTCCCTTGCATGAAATAAGTGCGAAAAGCAGCATAAACAGCGGGATCAGGGCGATGATGCGTGCCGGCTTCATATCAGTCTCCTATTTCATGTGTCCGGCAAAGAACGACGCGATCCTGTCGAACGGTATCGCGTTTTTCCCGCCGCCGTCGTACAGGTCGGTGTGCGAAGCCCCGGGGATGATAAGAAGCTCCTTGTTGCCGGCGTATTTGCTGTCCTTCACCATATCGGCGTACGCGTCGCGGCTCATGTAGCACGAATGCGCCCTGTCGCCGTGTATCATCAGCACGGCGCTTCTGATCTCTTTCGCGTACGTGAACAGTCTGGTATTCATGAGCGACGTCATCGTATTGACCGTCCAGCCGTCGTTCGAGTTGAGCGAACGCGGATGATAGCCGCGCGCGGTCTTGTAATAGTCGTAATAGTCCTTTACATAGTACGGGGCGTCTGCCGGCAGAGGATCGACCACGCCGCCCTGTCTCGCATACTCGCCGCTGCAGTAATCCTTCGTGCGCTGCACGTTCACCGCAACGCGAGCCTGGTGGCGGGCTTCTTCATTGTCCGCCTCGTCAAAGTAGCCGTTGCCCGCGATGCGCGACATATCGTACATCGTGGACGTGACGGTCGCCCTGATCCTCGTGTCAATACAGGCCGTCTGCAGCGCCATGCCTCCCCAGCCGCATATGCCTATGATGCCGATGCGTCCGGAATCAACCAGTTCATTCACTGACAGGAAATCGACCGCCGCCTGAAAGTCCTCGACGTCAACGTCGGGCGAGTGCATGGCGCGAGGGAAGCCTCCGGATTCACCGGTGAACGACGGGTCGAACGCGAGCGTGAGAAATCCCTGCTCCGCCATCGTCTGCGCGTAAAGTCCGGACGACTGCTCCTTGCAGGCTCCGAACGGTCCGCATACGGCGATCGCGGGCAGCCTGCCCTCCGCGTTCTCAGGCACGTACATATCCGCCGCGAGAGTGATCCCGAAATGGTTGACGAACGTGACTTTTTTGTGCCCGACCCGTTTGCTCCGCGGGAACGTTTTGTCCCATTCTTCCGTCAGCTTCAGCGTTTCTTTTTTTACCGATTCATTGTTCATCGCGTTCCGTTCCTTTCAATATTGAGCTTTTTCCGCACGCCGGATGACGTAATCGAGTCTGTCCACTTTCCTCTGGCTTGCGTGCATTTCGTCGATGAGGTCGCAGCGTTTCCGCCTGAGGAGCTTCAGCAATCCATCCATCTTTCCGTCGCGGTACAGGCCGCCAGCCTCCGCGGCGATATCCCCGCCGCCGCTCTCCTCAAGGCAGATCAGCAGCGAACGTTCGAAATCTGTCATAGTCATTGTCATCGCCTCCTCCGCTTTTTATCGACGCCGTATTTATAACACCTTTACAAGCGCGCTGCTAATAGTTATAATTTATATCGTGATATGAATAAAACGAATATCACGATCCGTAAAAAAAACGGAGCTTGCAGGAACCGGTCTGTCAAAAACGGATCTTACAAAATAGCGCGGGGCCCGGATATCGTAAATATCTCCAACGCTGCCGATGACGTTAATGACGATAATGCCGTTAACGACGTTGACGTCGTCGATTCCGGGGCGGTCGCGATCACGGAGGCGCGTGGATGGAACTTCGGAATCTGAAATATTTTCTCGCCGTCGCGAGAGAAGAGAACATGACGAGAGCCGCGGAACAGCTTTTCGTTACGCAGCCGACTTTGTCCAAGGCGCTGAAGGCTCTCGAGGACGAGCTCGGGACGAAGCTATTCACAAGGCACAGCTTCAGCATCCGTCTGACCGACGAGGGTATGCTGCTGCGTGACAGGGCCGAAGATCTTCTGAGCATGGCCGACAAGATCGAGAAGGAATTCATGTCGCTCGACGATATCACGGGCGGCGAGCTGTTTCTCGGCCTCGCCGAATCATGCCTGATCAGATACGTCGCCGCGTCGATCAGAAGGCTGAAGGAAAACTATCCGAATCTTAAATATCATATAACGAGCGGCGATACGGAACAGGTGGCGGACAAGCTTCAGAAGGGCCTTCTGGATTTTGTTGTGCTCGCCGAGGAACCGGATCCGCGCAAATATGATTTTATCGCTTTTCCTGAGGCGGACCGGTGGGGACTCGTTTTCCCGGAGAACGACCCGCTTGCGGCAAAAAAATCGCTGACGGCGGACGAGCTTTCGGGTCTCCCGCTGTTCTGCTCCGGTCAGGCATGGGACAACGAGATAAGATCATGGGCGGGAAACGTTTTTTCGTCGCTTCTGCTCGAGGGTTCGTTCCGCCTTTCTTACAACGGGTCGGTATTCGCGAAAGCCGGGCTCGGATACCTGCTGACGTTCGACGGTCTCATCGACACGTCGCCGGGCAGCGGGCTCGTTTTCGTGCCGCTCTCTCCCGTTCTTGAGACGAAGCTGTATCTCGTCTGGAAAAAATATCAGCCGCTTACGCCGATCGCCGATCGTTTTCTTAAGCAGACAACGCGGATCTTCGAGGAAAACAGGGGCTCCGGAAGGCTGTGATCTCCGGCGGCAGTTAACAGCTCTGTTCACCGCCCGTGACTTTCAGCGCGCCTTGCGGAAGCGTTCATGCGTGTCAGGATGAAGCCGGGCGGGAGAAAAACGGGCGTCATCCGGCTGTTATTGTGCGTCAGATAAAATGAAGATCACAAAAACATAGTCATGTAGATCGGTATATATAATATGCCGTCTTCGGATGCCAGATCCTTCGTATAGATAATGTACCGGTCGTTCATTTTAACTTGATACTTTTCATTGAAATAATCAAAAGATTTATGATTTTTATAGCCGGATGATTTTACTTCTATCGGAGCCAGTCTTTTTCCTGTTACCGTAAGAAAATCCACCTCATATATCTTGCTGACGCTGTTCCCCGCCGGGCAATATTCAAATTTATTGAAATACAATTCATGCCCGTTAGCCCGAAGCATTTGAGCAACCATATTTTCAAGTATCATGCCCTGATTGATACCAAGATCATCAATGATCAGGGAACGGTACATTTTGTCCGTGTCCCCGCCGTTATTTAAAATGTGTGTCGCCAGAAGTTCCGGTCAACCGTGATTTCGATTTGTTTTTTTGCGTTATGACACGTAATTGCGATTTGTTTTTGAGGATTTTTGCACGTAATTGCGATTTGTCATCCTGCGTGAATTCACTCTGTTACGTTTCCCCGTCTTGCGGCATATTACCGGTAATGTAAAGATATTGCATAAGTCAAAGTCTATCGTGACAGGTTTTTCCGGGATCAGGGGGCTGTAAAAAAACTCACAGCCCCTTTTTCTGATGGAGCGAGTTCGTTCCCAAGCGAACCAGTATATAATGCACCGGAACAGCCGGCAAGGGCATTTTTAGCGAAATGCGGCTGAAATCACCAGTCCAGAAACCCGGGTCTGTCCCCCGTTGCTTCTCAACGATGGCAAGGGCTGAAACAAGGTCTGTCCCCCGTTGCATCTTTCTCGTCGAACAGACTCCGCGACGCCAGCGACTGCCGGAAAATATATGGAAATAATGTTGAAAATCCGGTAAATATCGGGAAATAAATTCAGAAAACCATTGTGGCATCTTGCTTCCCGCTCTTATCCGTTCCGATAACCGACAGGGACGAAACCCGGGTCTGTCCCCCGTTGCCCCAGTTGCACCAACCCGCCCGCCAACCCACCGAACCCGCCGGGCATCTTGATAACCGCGGCGGAAAAATGTATAATCTGGCTGAAATCAATTGACCGGGGGAACGGTGGCTGAATATGAAAAAATACATTCTTGCTCTCGACGAAGGAACGACAAGCGCCAGGAGCATATTGTTCGACAAAGAAATGAACGTTGTCGCCTCGGCGCAGAACGAAGTAATGCAGATCTATCCGAGGCCGGGCTGGGTGGAGCAGGACCCGCTCGACATATATGCCAGCCAGTATGCGTCGATGACCGAATGCGTGGCGAAAAGCGGCATAAGCCCGGACGAAATTGCCGCCGTCGGAATAACCAATCAGCGCGAAACGACCGTCGTATGGGAGAAGGCGACCGGAAAACCCGTATATAACGCCGTCGTGTGGCAATGCCGCCGGACCTCGGACATGTGCGAATCACTCGAAAAAAGCGGCAAGGCCGGAATGATCTCCGAAAAGACCGGACTCAGGCTCGACCCGTATTTCAGCGGCACGAAAATCAAATGGATACTCGAAAACGTTCCGGACGCGATAAATAAAGCCCGGGCCGGAGAGCTTCTTTTCGGCACGGTCGACACCTGGCTGCTCTGGAAGCTTTCGGGCGGAAGGCTCCACGTCACCGACAACTCAAACGCTTCTCGCACCATGCTGTACAACCTCGAAAATTGCGGCTGGGACAGCGAGCTTCTCGAGCTGTTCGGCATTCCGGGCGCGATGATGCCGGAGGTCCGCCCCAGCAGCTCTGTTTTCGGCGAAATAGAATTTATGGGCGCGAAGCTTCCCGTTTGCGGCATCGCGGGCGACCAGCAGGCGGCGTTGTTCGGTCAATGCTGCTTCGGGCCGGGAGAAATGAAAAACACCTACGGAACAGGCTGTTTCCTGCTGGCTCACACCGGCGGGCAGCTCGTGCACAGCTCCAGGGGCCTTCTGACAACGTCGGCGGCAACCACTTCGCCGGACAGGCCCGAATACGCTCTCGAGGGAAGCGTTTTCGTCGGCGGCGCCGTTATAGGCTGGCTGCGCGACGGGCTGAGGCTCATTGACGAAGCGCACGACACGGAATATTTCGCGAAAAAAGTCGGCGACACGGCCGGAGTTTACGTTGTTCCTGCTTTTACGGGGCTCGGGGCGCCCTACTGGGATATGCACGCCCAGGGCGCGATCCTCGGCCTCACGCGAGGGACGAAACGGCCGCACATCATTCGCGCCGCTCTCGAATCCATAGCATACCAGACGGAGGACGTAATCAGATCGATAGCAGGCGATTTCGGCGCCGCACTCAATTCTCTGAAAGTAGACGGCGGGGCGTCAGCGAACAATTTTCTCATGCAGTTCCAGGCTGACGTTTCCGGTCTCACGGTAATACGCGCAGAAATGAAGGAGGCAACGGCCGCCGGAGCCGCGTATCTCGCCGGGCTCGCGTGCGGATTTTTCAAAAGCAAGGACGAGATCAGGGAGCTGGCGGGAGCTCATCGCGCGTTCTTCCCGGAGATGAGTCCGGCTGTTCGCGCGGAGAAGCTCGACGGCTGGCACAGAGCGGTGGGAGCATGCAGATATTATTGACGAAATTCTGACGCAGGAGGGTTTTATGAAAAAAACAAACATTTCCGTTCCGTCTTCAGACGGCATACATACTCTGAAATGCACCGTTTACGAGCCTGACGCAAGGCCGTGCGGCATTTTTCAGGTGGTTCACGGCATGGCGGAGCATATCGGAAGATACGAAGCTTTTATGGAAACGCTGTGCAGAAACGGCTGGCTCGTTTTCGGACACGATCATCTCGGTCACGGATTCACGGCCGCCGATGACAGCGAGCTCGGCTATTTCGGACCGAAAGGCGGATGGAAAATCGTTGTCCGCGACGTCGAGGTCGTTCATGACGCCGTGGTGGAACAATGGGGCATCACCTTTCCGTACGTGCTGATGGGACACAGCATGGGCTCGTTTATCGTCAGGATCGGCGCCGAGGTGGCGAAAAGTCCGGACAAGCTGATCGTCATGGGAACGGGCGGCCCGAATCCCGCGGCGGGACCGGGCTCGGTTCTCGCCAGACTCGTCACCGTTTTCAAGGACGAAAAAAAGCCCTCTCCTTTCCTCGAAAAGCTCATGTTCAAGGGCTACAACGAAAGATTCGCCGGCGAACCGGACGGAGACGAATTCAGCTGGCTTTCCACGGATAAAAATACGAGGATCAGATATATCGCGGACAAATTCTCCGGATTTCCGTTCTCGGCAGCCGGCCTTTACGATCTGATACAGCTCGTGAAAAAGTCCGGAAACAAAAATCTGATAGCGCTCACCAGCAAGACGATGCCTATATTCCTCGTTTCCGGCTCGGAGGATCCCGTCGGGAACTACGGAGCCGGCGTCCGTCAGGTGTACGAAATGTATAAAAAAAGCGGAGCCGACATCCGCATGAAGCTTTACGAAGGCGCAAGACACGAGATACTCAACGATTTCTGCCGCGACGAGGTCATCGAGGATATATTGCATTTCATTAATAACAGGGAGGCAACATGAAAAAGATCACATTGCTCGGAGATTCCATCAGACTGAATTATGAAAAACGCGTTTCGGAGCTGCTCGGGCCCGGATACGAAATTTTCAGATACGACGACAACGGCAGGTTTGCTTCATACACCATGCGCTCGCTTTTTGATTACCGTGACAGTATCGCGGGAAGCGACGTCATACACTGGAACAACGGCCATTGGGATCTGTGCGATCTGTTTTCCGACGGGCCGTTCACTCCCCCGGATCAATATGCGCGGAATCTGAAGCGGATAGCCGCAATTCTGCTTAAGATCACGCCGAACGTGATATTCGCCACGACGACGCCCGTCAGGCCGGAAAATATTTACAACAGTAACGAAAACGTCATGCTTTACAACACCGTCGCCGTGGAAACGCTTTCCCCGATGGGCATTACGGTCAACGACCTTTACGGAAGGCTTTCGGCGGATATTCCGCGGTACATCTGCGACGATCTGATCCATCTCACCGCAGAGGGCGTCGAGGTATGCGCCTCGGCCGTGGCGCAGGCGATCATACAAAAAGCTTCCGTATAAGGCCGCGACGTCGACGGCGGAAAAGGCGGCTGACGCCTGAAGCGCGAGGTCAGGACACGACCCAAAAAAGAGCGCAAAACGGAGCCCGGGAGCAAAAAACAGTTGACAACCGCCTTCAAAAAAGGTAGTATCAAAAGGTGTGATTACAGCCTCGGGCGCTTATGCCCTGCGGAAGGAGTTTTTGCAGAATGAAAAAGCTGGTATTATATACAAGTGTTGACGGAAACACCGACGCCGTTGCCCACGCCATTGCGGAGAGGATCGGCGCGGATCTCGCGCGTCTGGTCCGCGTGAAGCGGGTCAAGGGGTTCGGCTTTTTCAACAATCTCAAGCTTCGCATGGAGGTAATGCGTCACAAGAAGCCTGACATTTTCCCGTTCAAATGGGACCCCAGAGACTACGATCTCATTTTCATCGGCACTCCCGTCTGGTACGATTCATACAATCCCGTTTACAACACGCTGTTTAACGTCATAAAAATATACGACAGAAAGGTCGCTCTCTTCTCCACCGGAGAAAAGGAAGACACGAAAGCCCTCTCGAAGCTTTCCAACGACTGGCTCAAGGAGTCCGTCGTGCTTGACACGAAGCACTGCGTGGAGCCGATCTGGTGCGACGAGGATTCCGAAACTCAGGCGATCCTGAACGACATGGCCGACTGGGCTCAGCAGGTCTCCGACAGAGCCGAAAAGATGATCGAGCAGGAAGAGCTGGAGCGCAGGAAGACTATTTACAAATATTGATCGCTTCCCGACGTCATGCGTTATCGCGAGCTGCCTGAAAACGCGTCCGAGATGCGTCTCTCGCCATACAGAAAGGATTTCTCCTATTCTTATGTTTTCGGCATTTTTCCTGTCATCGAGCTGGCGGAAAATCTTCCGTCAGCCCTTTTTCGTATCATTTTGTCCACCAGAATATCCGAAGAGGGCCTCAGGCTGATCAGAGCAAAGGCCGCAGGCGCCGGAGCCGCGGTGACGTTCGACGACAGGACCGTAGAGCGGCTTTCCCCGAAGGAAAACTGCTTCGCGATAGGCGTTTTTTCCAAATTTGAAAGCAGCCCGGACAAGGCGGCGGATCATATCGTGCTCGTCAATCCCTCCGACAAAGGCAACGCCGGGAATATTATCAGAACCGCCGCCGCTTTCGGCTTTTCCGACGTCGCGGTGATCAGACCGGCAGCGGACGTGTTCGACCCGCATTCCGTTCGGGCGTCAATGGGCGCCTTGTTCAGAATAAGGCCGTCGTTTTTCAACACCTTTGAGGAATACGCGTCGGCTTCGGGGGACCGGAATTATTATCCTTTTATGCTGAACGGATCGCCGATGGAAAATACGGTCCCCGACAGGTCGCTCCCCTGCTCGCTGATTTTCGGAAACGAATCGGCAGGGCTGGACAAGGCTTTTGAAACGATCGGGCGGCCCGTGAGGATAACGCACACGGACGCGGTGGATTCGCTCAATCTGACGGTTGCCGCCGGAATAGGGATGCACTGGTGGAGGCATTGCCGCCCGGAAAGCGTGAATGCGGAGGAAGAAGCATGGATCACGAAATGAACACCGAGGGGATCTTCGGAGCCCGTGTTGCCGGCATCGGGTCGCCCGAGGTAAAGGCGGCCAGAGATATGCTGTCCGGCAGAGGCCGCGGAGATGACGGATTGTTTATATGCGAAGGTCTCTGGGCCGCCGGGAAGCTGCTGTCCCGCGGTATCAGAATTAAATCTGTTTTTTTTGACAGCGAACATTTCGTCCCCGGAAGCGCTGAGGACGGCGAATTCGGTCAGCTCCGCGCTCTCGTTTCTGCCGCGGAGGAAGCTTATGCCGTTTCTCCGAAAGCGTGCTCCCGGATCAGCGACCGCGACGGCGCCGACGTGTGCTTCATAACGGCCGAAATGCCGCGGACCGCTCCTGAAGAGATAAAATTATCCGACAATATGCTTGCCATGGTGCTCGACGGTCAGGAGCAGCCCGGAAACATCGGAGCCATACTGAGATCTCTCGACGCTGCCGGAGGAAGCTTCGCGGCGGTGACCAACAGGCGCGTCAAACTCACGCATCCGCGGCTGATACGCGCAAGTCTCGGAAGCGCTTTTATGATGCCGGTGCTCGATATGCCGATCGGCGATCTGATCGACTGGCTCTCGGCCAATTCGTTCCGCATCGTTCTTACCGATCTTTCGGCCACAAGGAATTTCTGCGATATTTCGCCAAACGGGAGGATAGCCGTCGTCGCCGGAAACGAGCATACGGGCATTTCCCCGCGCTGGCGCGAGCTTCCGTCCGCCGAGCCCGTCATCATTCCGATGCTCGGTTCGGTAGAATCTTTAAACGTCGGCTTCGCTTCTACTCTCGTTGCCTACAATATTGGTCTGCGGCAGCGCGGGCTGATGCGCTGAACAGATCGCACGCGGCAAAAACGCAGCCCGCGTTCTTCAGGCGCGTTATCGGCCGCGTCATCCGGCACGGCGTACGTTCGTCGGCTGCATATCCGGCGATCGCCCGCCGCGTCACTCCCAAAAATCTCTGAGCTGTCCGCTCCTGCCTGTCTGTTTCAGTTTTCTTCTGGCTTTTGCTTCGATCTGTCTGATTCTTTCGCGGGTCACGTTGAAATATTTTCCGACCTCCTCGAGCGTACGTTCTTTTCCGTCCTCGAGTCCGAAGCGCATTTCGATTATTTTCCGCTCCTTGTCCGAAAGAGTAGAAAGCACCTTTGAAATCTGTTCCTTCAGCATAACGGACGACACGCTGTCGAACGGCGAAAGCGCGTTTTCGTCGGCGATGAAATCGCCTATCCTGCTGTCTTCTTCCTCTCCCACCGGAGATTCAAGCGATACGGTATCCTGCCTCGCCGACAGGAGGGAAATGACTCTCTGGACCGGGAGATTCATCTCCGCGGCGATTTCTTCCGGAGTCGGTTCGCGGCCGAGTTCCTGCGCGAGCGTTCTTGAAACTTTCACGCAGCGGTGAATGGCTTCCACCATGTGAACCGGTATCCTGATCGTCCTGGCCTGATCGGCTATTGCGCGGGTAATCGACTGTCTGATCCACCACGTCGCATACGTGCTGAATTTGTGACCTTTCCTGTAGTCAAACTTGTTGACCGCTTTAAGGAGGCCGATGTTGCCCTCCTGGATGAGGTCGAGCAGCTGAACGCCCTTCCCCATATAATGCTTCGCAACGCTGACAACGAGCCTCAGATTGCTTTCGATCAGTTTACCGCGCGCTTCCTCGTCGCCTTCCTCGATCCTCGCGGCCAGCTCGCGCTCTTCTTCTGCGCTCAGAAGCGGCACGTCCCCGATCTCTCTGAGATACAGCCTAACGTGATCCTCGAGGCCCACTCCCTTCAGAAGCTCGTCCGCCGCGTCGCTGACGGAATCTCCCGGAAACGCCTTGATTTCGCTCTCGTCGGTGACGATGCGTATGCCGTTGATCTCGGCGATATCGTACAGCTGATCGAGCATATCGTCAGCCGAAGCGCCCGTACCCAGGGTCCTGTTTATCTCGTCGGCGGTAATGTAGCCCCTGACGAGGCCTGAATTGAGCAATGCGACGACGCTTTCGTCATTCTCAAACACGCCGGCGTCAACGACCTTAGCGGTCCCCTCTTCCGGCATAACGTCAGGCAGATCGTCTTCGCCATCCTCGTCAGCCCTGAGCTCCTCTTCGACGGCTTTCAGCTGCTCGTCGCTCGGCTCAAGGTCATTGTCAATATCGTCTTCAGTATAGGTATAATCATCATCCGGAAACGCAGCCGGATCATTCATGATCGTTTCCGGTTCTTCCCCGCCGATCTCTTTTCCGTTTTTATCGGACATAAATGCCTTCCCCTAAAATCACGCCGAATAAATAATTGCCGAATACCGTACCGCTGAATGCCTTACTCATAAAAATCCTTCAGTTTTTTGCTTCTGTTGGGATTTTTCAGCTTTCGTATGGCCTTCGCCTCTATCTGCCTTATGCGCTCTCTGGTGACGTTGAATTCTTTTCCGACTTCCTCGAGCGTGCGCTGCCTTCCGTCTTCGAGACCGAAGCGCAGCTTGAGTACGCGCTGCTCGCGGTCGGTGAGCGTTCCGAGCACTTCCATCAGCTGTTCGTGAAGCAGCGTGGCGGCGGCGCTGTCGGAGGGCGACGGAGAGCTTTCGTCCTTTATGAAATCACCTATATGGCTGTCCTCCTCTTCTCCGACCGGAGATTCGAGGGAAACGGTATCCTGTGAATATTTCATTATTTCTCTTACCTTCGACACAGGCATTCCGAGTTCCTCGGCGATCTGCTCGGAGGTCGGATCCTTGCCGAGTCTCTGGGCAAGCTCTCTCGACGTGCGCTTCAGCTTGTTTATATTTTCGTTCATATGCACCGGAATGCGGATCGTATTCGACTGGTCTGCGATCGCTCTCGTTATCGACTGTCTGATCCACCACGTCGCGTACGTGCTGAATTTGCAGCCTTTCCGGTAGTCGAATTTGTCTACGACTTTGAGAAGTCCGAGATTGCCCTCCTGAATCAGGTCGAGGAACTGCATTCCTTTTCCGACGTAGTGCTTCGCGATGCTTACGACAAGCCGCAGATTGGCTTCGTAAAGCCTGTTTTTCGCGTCCTCGTCTCCTTCTTCCACTCTCTTTGCAAGCTCTATTTCCTCTTCGGCGCTCAGCAGCTGTACCTTTCCGATCTCCTTGAGATACATCCGAACGTGGTCTTCGAGGCCAACTCCGTCCGAGATCTCCTCGTATTCTTTATCGTAAAGCTTTTCCTGCGCGCCGTTTTCATCGACGATTTTTATTCCGAGGCGCAGGCAAAGATCGTAGAGTTTCTCGATGGATTCGGCGTCAAGGTCGATCTCGCCCGTCAGAGTGTTGAAATCCTCGATCGAGACGGTTCCGGTAACGCGGCCCTGCTTCAGCATCTGCATGACCTGGGCGTTGTCTTCGAATATACCGAGGTCCGTTTTTTCGAGGTCAACGTCGTCGTAATCGGCGGCGATCCCCTCTTCATATTCCGCGTTCTTTTTATGAATACGGCCGGAGTCAAATTCGTGATCGAGCTCCGCGATCTTGTTGAGGTCGATCGAATCGAGGTCCATTTCCTCTTTTTCGAGTTCCTTGTCATCCTCCATCTCGGAGAAATCCGGCTCGATCACGTCGTCCTCATCTTCGTCTTCATCGTCTTCGTCGTCAACGTCTCCGGAGAATTCGTCGTCCGTTTCTTCGTCGGAGAAATAATCGTCATCGAAGAGATCGTCGGAGCCGTCATCCTCGTCGTCCGTATCTTTCTTTGCCGGTTCGGGCTTCTTTTCAGGCTCGGCTTTCTTTTCAGGCTCAGCCTTTTTCTCCGGTTCGGTTTTCTTTGCCGGGGCAGCTTTCTTTTCAGGCTCGGCTTTCTTTGCCGGTTCAGCCTTGGCTTCGGGCTCCGTCTTTTTCTCCGGCTCGGCCTTGGCTTCAGGCTCAGCCTTTTTCTCCGGTTCGGTTTTCTTTGCCGGGGCGGGCTTCTTTTCAGGCTCGGCTTTCTTTGCCGGTTCAGCCTTGACTTCTGGCTCCGCCTTTTTCTCCAGCTCTGTCTTGGCATCAGGCTCAGCCTTTTTCTCCGTCCCGGTTTTCTTCGCCGGAGCGGCCTTCTTTTCAGGCTCGGCTTTCTTTGCCGGGGCGGCTTTGACTTCGGGCTCAGCCTTTTTCTCCGTCCCGGTTTTCTTCGCCGGGGCGGCCATCTTTTCAGGCTCAGCTTTCTTTGCCGGTTCAGCTTTGACTTCGGGCTCAGCCTTTTTCTCCGTCCCGGTTTTCTTCGCCGGGGCGGCCTTCTTTTCAGGCTCAGCTTTTTTCGCCGGAGCGGCTTTCTTCTCTGGCTCGGCTTTTTTCGCCGGAGCGGCCTTCTTCTCTGGTTCGGCTTTTTTCGCCGGGACGGCCTTCTTCTCAGGCTCTGCTTTCTTCGCAGGAACAGCCTTCTTCTCGGGCTCGGCTTTCTTCGCCGGAGCAGTCTTCTTCTCGGGCTCGGCTTTCTTCGCCGGAACAGCCTTCTTCTCGGGCTCTGCTTTTTTCGCCGGAACAGCCTTCTTCTCGGGCTCTGCTTTCTTCGCC
>CADBOE010000013.1 GCA_902796205.1 uncultured Ruminococcus sp.
ACGACGTCTACGGGCACGTTCATAATTTTCGCGACCTTCAGGATGGTGTCGACGTGATCGCCGATCGCCGCCGCAAAATGGTGCGTAGGTCCGCATTCGCTCCAGCGGTTGACAAATTCGCGCGCTCCGCACGAGAAGCGGGTGCGCATGTTCGTGTCGCCGTTGGACAGGATCTTGCCTTCCTCGTTGACGCCGGAAGCGACGACGAATTTGAAATTGCCGTTCATATCCTGCGTGATCGCGAGATAAGTTATGCGGCCCGTCGGGGGATAGAACTGCGTAAGATATCCGCCGCCCGTTTTTCCGTGGAACACGTCCACTATCTTCATCGTAGGCTTTTTCGCCGTGGAGATGTCGTAATCGCCGGAGCCGCTGTGACCGATGATGCAGATGTCGTCGTTGAAATCTATCGTGTACATTTCGGAAAGCTGTCCCGTGCCCGAGATGGTCTTGAGGATGCTCATCGCCATCGCGACCTTTATGTCGCCCTCGACGGCGCAGGCGGTGCCCTGCTTTATAAGCATCGAAAACGCAGGTATGAGCAGGCTGTCGACAACGCCGGCCTGACCTTTCGCGTAGCCGTCGTAGTGTGACGCAACGAGACCGATCTGCTCGTCTTTCACCCATTGCTCGAAGGCGACAACGTACTTCGCCATTTCCCGTATTTTTTCGACCGTGGCGCCGCCCTCCACGTCAAACGTGTCGAGAATGTCCTGCGCTTTCGCCCTGATCTTCGCTTCGTCCGTGACGTTGTCCGCGATCGCCCAGATCTTTTCCCAGTCGAACTGCTTCGTATAGAGCTGCATCCTGTGGTAGAGATTCGATTCGTCTATATACAGATCCATCATTCCGGGATACGGCCTTCCGATCTGCGCGAGATTCGTGTCGCGGAAGCGACGGCGTACCTGGGCGGCTTTGCACCATTCGTCTATCTGCTTCGCGACCTCGGGATCTCCGCCTTCCACCACGCCGGTGATGACGGCATGGCGCATTCCGAAACGCTCGAGATCGGCCACCATTTCGCCGACGGCGCCGCAGGCGTACGCTTCGCCGAGCCATTCGGCGGTGCCGGCGTTGTCGTAATCGAGAGCCTTGATCTTCTGAACGTTAACGAGCACGACGGGGACGTCGAGATCCTTTACCGCGGGGAGCATGTTGTACGACGTCGCGTATGTGAGAAGCTGCATGAATACGAGGTCAACGTCGGCGGCGCGGAATTTCTTTCCGGCTTCCACCGAGAGCTCTTTTGTCGTCACCAGTCCGCCGTCAACGAGCTCGACGGTGCCGGGGATGGACGCCTTGAAATCCTCGTACTGGCGTTCGAATTCGGCCCGGAGCGTCGGGAACTGGGGGAGATACGCGCCGAGCGCGATTGAAAATATTCCGATTTTCGCTTTTGTTTCAACTAACATGGTGAAATACATCCTTTCGGTTCTCTATATATTGAGATTATCGCGATATGCCGTTTTACGGATGAACGCTGTCCGGCGCGGAGCCGGTCACGACGACCGTTACGGTGAAGCTTTTTTCGCCGCAGATTGTCACCTTGACCGTCGTTTCCCCCTGTGAAACGGGGAAGATAATGCCTCTTTCATTGACGACCGCGACCGACTCGTCGGCGGTTTCGTACGTGACCGGGAATCTTTTCGCGTCGACCATTTTCCCCTCGTTGTACACCTCGGCCCACGTATTGTCCGAGAAACGGGCGAGACCGCGTATCTGGCGGAAATGCTGGTCCGCTGCGCTCAGCTCGAACCTGTCGCACACCGGAGTGAATTCCTCGACCGTTTTGGTGAACGCTCCCTGGAATTCGGAAAAGTTTTTGCGAACGTACAGCCTGAATTCCGTTTCAAATCCGCCGTACGAGACCTTTACGGTCGTTTCGCCTGTTTTTCCTTTCGTATAAGCCATGGCGCCCCTGAAGTTGACCAGGGACTTGTCGTATCCGTAAAATCTGAGCTTTTTCGGATTTTCCACGGCTTCCGCCGCCAGCGCCGAATCGAGCCGGCAGATCGTTACGGCGCGCCTGTCCTCTTCGCTGTACATCTCGATGATGCGTTCGGTCGGGGAGATGCCTATCGTGCGGGAGAGCTTTTCCCGGTCCCAGAAATAATTATCGCAGAGTATGCCTTTTTCGGACGGGTCCGGTTCGTCGACCGGGCCTTTATACAGTTCGAGGCTGACTGGCTGGAACGCCGTGGCCCATTTGCCCCAGTTGCCGCTTTCGCCGTTGCTGAACGCGTATCCGATGTAAAGCTTGTCGCTGAGTTTTATATGTCCGTCCGGCCGCCGCGAGATGCCCATGTTGTGACAGTACTGATAAAGACCGGTCGCGAAAAAGTCCGTCTGGTAAAAAGCCGTACCGTCCTCGGATTCGAGCACGGCGATCCCGCTGTTTTCGGAAAATCTGTTCTGCGTCGCAAATGCGATAAATTTTCCGGCGTCTTCGAGATAGGCGACGTCGAGGGAATCCTGCGCGTTTTTTTCGTAGACTATGCCGCGGTCAACGAGCTCCGCGGGCCAGTTGGCGCCTGCGGGGGCCGTCGACAGTTTTGTGAAATTCCCGTCGGGGCAGGCCCATGTATAATAAACGTACAGCGTGTCGTTTACCTCGACAATACTCGGCTCACCGGCGCCGTATTTGAGGTCGTGTTCGTCGTAATAAACGATCGGAACGGGATCGCCTCCGCCCCAGCCGCTTCCTGTCCATTTTTCGAACGGTCCGTCCGGACGTTTTGAGCGTGCGACGAAAACGTTGTTGTTCACTCCTCCGTTCGTGCTGACGATCGTGGACGTATAGGCGCAGTAATAATATCCACCGGAATATATGACGCCGGGGTCGCAGCACGAAAATTTATCATATGAATCGGGCGTGGGGACGAGCATCACGCGTTCGCCTCCGAAATCGAATCCGCTGTCCGAATGCTTGACCGTCAGCCAGTCCCATTCTCCGGCGTATCCGTTCGTCGAGAACCACGCGTCGGCGGAGCCGTCCGCGTAATACATTATCGAAGGGCCGTACCTGTATCCGCTTACGTCCTCCGGCGGCGCGTAGATAATGACAGGCTCTCCCGCGGAAGCGGCCCTCACGTGCGTGTCGGCGTCCGGAACGACGCCCTCCAGAGTGTCGGTAAAAAGCGCGGGCGAAAATTCCTTTCTGCATCCGGAAAACAAGAACGCCGGCAACAGTATGACGGCGGCAAGAGCGGCAGTAATAAGTATAAGTTTGTATCTGGTAGTTTTCATAGAAGGTTTCGCGTTCGTTTTGCTTAGTCTGTTTCTCATTTATACCGTGATCGCGTGGTCGGCGGGCACGTCGGCACCGCTCCATATGAGCTCCGCCGAGTGAGGCTCGTCGGGTGAAGTCCAGAATGGATCGGAGCTGTCGAGTCCGAGGGGCAGGAATACCGTCGTGCACAGGTAAAGGCTTCCGGCGCAGATATACGGTTCTGCCAGTCCGGGCTGATGCCCGCAAAGCCCTTCGCTGAGCCAGCCTTTCTCGTCGAACGTGCCGTCAGCTTCGAAGCAGCGGCGGATGACCTTCGTGAGGGCTCTGCGCGTTCCGCCGGGGCTGAGGCCTTCCGGCAGGAAGCCTTCGTAAACCGCTTCGGCGAGCAGCTGAAACGCCCCGGTCCGGTAAGTCAGCGATCTTCCGACGGCGGGGAAGGTGCCGTCGGCGGATATCATCCGTTCGAGTATGAACGCGTATCTCGAGGCGCGTTTTATGATCGTTGCGTAACGCTTCTGTCCGTCGCTGCCTCTGGAAAGCTCACCGGCAAACATACCGGCGATATCGGCCATCATCGGCTGGATGACGTAGCTGTTGTAATAATCCCAGTGAAAAGAGGGACCGTCTCCGTATATTCCGTCGCCTTTGTACCACTGCTCGTGCTGGTAAAGGCTCATGTCGACGCGCATGAGATCCGGCTTTTCGCCGCATACCTTCAAAGCGGCCTCGACCATGCCCGGGAAAAGGATCCAGTTGTTGTGGGGAGGACGCAGAAGACGGGTCTCTTTCAGACAATTTACGAGATTGTTCCTTATGCGCGAGTCGAGCTTATGGAAGAGCTCAGAGGGCGCACGGACTATGGCATGTGAAAGAAACGCGGCGTCGACCAGCGACTGGCAGACGAACGTGCCTCCGTTCTTCTGAGCGGGGACGTAAAACGGGACGCGGTCGGGTGAAGACGGATCGGTTATGGCGTCGATCGTTTTGCGGGCGAGGGTGGCGTAATGATGCCTCAATTTCTCCTCCTCCGGGTCGAGCTGCTTTTTTTCAAGCCAGGGCGCGAGTCCGCAGAGCGTCCGTCCGACGGCCTCCAGTACGGCAAACGAGTCTTTCCGGTTGTTGCGCCATTTTTCCTCGTCGCCGTGCGGGATCTCCCTGTGGAGGGTCCGCTCCGTGCCGGCAGAAAGCACCGGATCGATGATCCTCAGCAGCACGTCGAGCCAATAGCTTCTCTGGTCGTGAATATCGGCAATATAATGATTCATGCAGTTCATAAGCAGTTACCAGTCGAAAGCTGGTCCGGGGGCGGTGAATGGCAGCCGGAACATTCTGGGATCGACCGGCTCGCCGTCCCGCGCCGTTTTTATTACGCCGGCAAGCATTTCGACGTCGGCAACGTGATGGCCGTGCGCGCCGGGTCTGAAATACCAGAACAGATTGTCCGCGGCGCCGAGAAGCTCGAAAACTTTTTTCGAGGCCATGGTCGTCTGCCACGATCCGACGGGATTGGCCCAGATGTCTCCGGCTGCTTCGGAAACGAAAAGTATCCTCGGAGCGATCATGGCCTTGAGATAATGAGCGTCGAAAGGCAGCTTTTCCTCATGATCCGTGTAATCCTTCATCCCGGGGCCCATCCAGAACGCGAAATTGTTCCAGAGATCGGAAAGCCTCTCGCTCCTGAACGGCGCGAGTCCCTCTCCGTATCCTTCCATGTGGATCCGGTAGCAGCCGCAGGCGCCCGCGCACGTCTCGTTGGGATTCACTATCTTCGCCCGCGTGTCCGCAGCTCCTGCGAGGGCCGCGGTTTTTCCTCCGCGCGAGTGACCTGTGAAGGCGATCCAGTCCATGTCGATCTGCAGGTCAAGCAGTTCAAGCGCGTCGACGCATCTCGAATAACCCCACGCCCACGCGCCCAGAGCCCCGAACGTTTGGTCCGGATATGTTCTGTAAAGCTGACCGTGTCCGCGACCCTCGGAGGCGATATCGTGGGCGAGCTCGGTGCGGTCAAAAAGCACCCAGCCGATCCCGCGGTCGCGCGCGGCGTCGAGAAACGCCCGGTCCATGTGGTAGAGCCACACCTGATCGCCGTCAACGATCACCGGAAATTTTCCTTCCCGCTTATTCGGGAACAGCACCTGCATCCTGAATGAAACGGGATCTTTTCTCGTGCCTGTCCGGATGATGTAGGTGTTGACCTCGTGCGCGTAATGCAGTGGTTCGACCTCGACAAATTCGGGCTCCGGCGGCAGCGTGCCGTATTGAAGCTCTATGGCGGTTTTGTAAATCTCGGCGCGCCTCTTTTCCCACCCGGCGGGAGTGCTGACGCGCGTTCCGTCATCCGCCGTGAGCGGATCGGGAAGCTTTCCGAGAAGCTTGTAATCGGTTATTGTAAGATAGTCGGGTCGTATCGGATCGCTGCAGTTCATAGGTTTCTCCTTGTATGATATATCGTGATCAATCGTTTATTCCCGCGTGAAAAAATACTTTCTGATGACGGACGACGCTCTCGCGGCTTCACCGTCAAAGTCGCCGCCCCACGCGCATTCGGCGGTTATACGTCCGTCGTATCCCGCGGAGCGAAGCTTTTCCGCCCAGACGGCGAGAACGGGCGCGTCTTCTTCGGAAGGCGCTCTCCTGTCCGCGTCCGGCCGCGCCAGATGCACGTGACCGAGCTCTCCGTGAGCAAGCAGATCGAGTTCATCCGGATCCTCACCGTTTACATAAAAATGATAGAAATCGACGAGGGGACGTACATTGTCCCTGCCGGCGGCACGCGATACGCGGATTCCGTCGGAAAGCGTATTTATAAGATCGGTCTCCGCTTTTGAAAGCGGTTCGACGTAAATTTCAATTTTGTATTTTTTGGCTGTCTCGCCAATGCGGCTGACGAGCTCCGTAAATTCCTTCTCCGCGTCGGCACGGTTCATTCCCGGCGGCACGCGCCTGTTAAAGCCGCTCCCGATGACGGTATATGCGGCTCCGAACCCGGCGCAGATCTCGAAATTCCTTTTTGCGTAATCGAGCACGGGCGTCCTGTCCGGCCCGTACAGTTTTACGTGTCCTTCAAAAAAGCAGCAGAAGCCGTCGATGCTTACACCGGCGTTTTCCGCTGCCTCTGAAATTTTTCTCAGCTCCGGTCCCGGCAGCGCCCTGAGAGGCGCGAGAGGGGGCTCTACGTATTCAAATCCGGCTTTTGCCGCTGAAGCAAATTTTTCGCCTGGGCATACTATTCCGAGTTTCATACGGGAACCCCCTTTGCCGGAAGATCAGTTTTTCTCCGCCGTGTTTTTGTCAACGATGCGTACCGCAATGCGCTCTTCGGGATCGTCAATGCCGTTCTCGGCAAGCGCGCTGCTGCAATTTTCGATGAGATCGAAGTAAACGTCCCAGTATTCTTCCGTCTTGCACCATGTCCTGACGGTGAAAATGAACGTGTCGTCGTCAACACCCGTAAGTCTCGCAAACGGAGCAGGATCCGACAGCACGCCGTTCGTCGCGGACGCGGCCTTGATGAGAACGGATTTGACGAAATTGTGGTCGACGTCGTTCGTGATCTTGAAATCGATGTCGACGCGTCTCGTTTCCTCGACGGTGAAGTTGGTCACGCTCGCGTTCATCAGGTCGCCGTTGGGAACGAGGATCTGCTTGTTGTCGAGCGTGAGCAGTTTCGTGTAGAAGATGCTGATGTCCTTTACGACGCCCTCGCAGCCTTTCGCTGAAACGTAATCGCCGATCTTGAACGGCTTGAAGACGAGTATCATGAAACCGCCGGCGAGATTTGCCAGAGCGCCCTGGAACGCGAGACCGACGGCGAGACCGCATGACGCGATGATCGCCACGACGCTTGTCATCGGGACTCCGAGGATGCTGACGACGCTGACGACGAGGATGACGTAAAGAAGGATCTTCACGGCCTTCGTTATTATGAATTTCACCGTCTCGTTTGCCTGCGATTTTTCGAACGCTTTTTTGATAAGCTTCCCGACCAGCCTGATGAGGAGAAGCCCCACGACGGCGACGACTATCGCGAGAACGATCTTTCCGCCGAACGAGCTGGCCATGTTGATCAGGTTGTTAATGAATGTTTGCATTGCGTTTTCCTTCTCTTATCTGTAAAGCTGTTTCCGGTTATTTTTTCTTCTTTTTCGCGACGACGATGCCGCTTATGATCGCGGCCAGAGCTCCGCATCCGACTGCTACGCCGATTATAACGGGCAAGGGGCTTTTGCTTCCGGAATCCGATCCGCCGTCATTGTTTTCTCCGCCGTTCTGAGTGGCGGTTCCGGTCGCCTGGGCCGTTGCCTCGGGAGTGTTCTCCGTAGGTTCGGCAGTGGGCGCTTCGGTGGGAGCGGCGGTGGGCTCCTCAGTGGGTTTTTCGGTGGGTGCTTCGGTAGCGGCGGGCTTTTCGGTGGGCGCCGGGGGATCGTCATCGGCGCTGAGGGTCATTTTGCAGTGAACGGGATTCTCGTTTTCTTCCCCGTTCAGATAGTAGAAGAATGATTCCGCGTAATCGTCGCTGATTGCAGTTGCCGCCCATCCTCCGAGATTACCGGTAAATTCGGTGAGCTCGATAAGATATTCGCCGGCCGGAACGTATGAGAAGGTGATGTCCATATTGGAGCAGTCCCTGTGATCCTCGACCGCATATTCGGCGACTATCTCGGAATCGATCGTTTCCTCGTAATCGTCTCCGGTCCAGCGGTAGATAGTCGCGTAGCAGCCGATTCCGGTGCTCGGACCGTTCCAGGTAGGCGCCTGAACGACCGTGAATTTGACGAGCTTCATGCCTTCCGGTACGGTAAATCTGAATCCGACGGCGCCGGCCCCGCTGAAATTTACGGGTGTATTGGTCCTGTCTGCGGTCAGGTTTACGGTCACGGGCTTGCTGGTCACCTCGGGAGCTTTTTCGGTGGTGTAGGTGATATTGTAATACGTGGCTCCGACTACTGTTCCGTCTTCCAGCTTTGCCAGCGGCAGCACTCTTGCCGCCCCGGTCACGGCGGAAACGTCTGCAGTGACCTCGAATCTCAAAGCGTATTCACCTCCGGCCGCTTTGACAGGTCCCTCGGTTTCAACGAAGAAATCAGGGCTGAAAACGGGCTCGCCGTCGCCGACAACGTATCCGAATTCGGTGATCTCCTGTTCGAATCCGATCCAGCCTCTCATCGTCACGGTGGCGAAAGGACCGTACACCGTATTGCCGTTATTGCTGAGATACTCTCCGGTGTCGCCCGGTTTGTAAAGGTCCGTTCCGTCGCCCTTGATTATATCGAGCGACTGTCCCACGATAGTCTCGTCGTAATCATTCTGGTCGACGAACTTGGAAGCCGCCGCGTTTACAGTGACGGCTCCGAACAGGGTGAATACCATTGCCGCAGCGCAGATTATGGCCAGCATTCTTTTCATGTTGTTTTCTTCCTCTCTTGGTTATGATTTGTATTTTTTCTGTCCCTGAGGACAAATATTACGATTACGGCGGTCGTGCATACGACGCATATTGCGGAGAAAACGAGCCACGGTACAGCGGAAGCGGCGTCCGCGCTTTCTCCGTCGCCGGCTCCGTCAGCAGGCTCGGCGGTGATGCGCTGGCGTGTGGCCGGAGCGGGGGTTGGCGCCATAGTGGCGGGCGTGACGTCAACGGCCGGGGCGGTTGCGGATGGGAGCGGAGTGATCTCACGGGGATCGCTGTCGGGTGTTACCAGTATCCTCGTCCCCGGCAGGTAATCCTTTTCCTCCGTCCCGTTCTGGAAATAGGCCCAGGTGCCTTCGTATTCGGAAGGAAGCCCCATGTATTCCCAGGTGCCTATTATGCCGGTGAATCTGCCGAGGCGCATGAGATAAGTTCCGGCCGGAATATAAC
>CADBOE010000014.1 GCA_902796205.1 uncultured Ruminococcus sp.
ATGATGCGTTTTTGCTCTTTTTTGTAAGAGTAATATCTACTCGGAAACAGGGGTCTTTGGAGTAGACGTTAACTTTTCACTTCAGCCCCGGGGAGTTCAGGGCGCCTGACTTCCGGCCGCAGGAAACGCCGCAACGCTGATCCGAAAGCCGGAATACCCGCGAAATATCCGGAATGACGGCAATAAAATGACCGGCCGGAACAATAATTGCCTCTCTTTTTCGTTGCAAATTCCTCCTGTATCTGTTATATTTGCGCCCGTTGCGCCCGGCCCGTCAGACGGCGTCCGCGTGCCGCGGCAGAACAAACAACGTAACCGGAACGGAATTGCCCGATGAAATATATAGGAGACCGTAATTTTTACCGAAAAATGCTCGCGCTGCTTGTGCCGATCCTGATACAGACCGGCATAACCAATTTTGTGAGCATGCTCGACAATCTGATGATCGGCAGGACAGGAACGGCGCAGATAGCCGGCGTTGCCGTCGCGAACCAGATATTGTTCGTATTTATGCTTTGCATATTCGGACTCGTATCGGGAGCGGGAGTCATCGGAGCCCAGTATTACGGAAGAGGCGACTTCGACGGCTTCAGAAACATCCTGCGCTTCAAGCTGACGGCGGTGACGGTGCTTACGGCCGCGGCGTGCGTGCTGTTCCTGACGGCCGGAGATTTTCTTATAATGCGTTTCATACACGAAGACGACCCATCCGTAAGGCAGGCGGCGCTGGAATATGCGGGAACGTATCTCAGGATCAGCCTCGTCGGGCTCGTGCCGTACGGATTGTCTCAGGCGCTTGCCTCGACGCTGCGGGAAACGGGACGGAGCGTTCTGCCGATGATCGCCGGTCTTTGCGCCGTCGCGGTCAATCTGTTTCTGAATTTCTTGCTGATATCCGGCCGTTTGGGAGCCCCCGCCCTCGGCGTCGCCGGAGCCGCGATCGCCACGGTGGCGTCAAGATACGTCGAGTTAGGCATAATCGCCGTCTGCGTCGCGGCGGGAAGAAAAAGATATCCGTTCATGCGCGGCGCTCTGAAGACTCTCAGGGTGCCCGGCGCGCTCGTCAGGGAAATACTGATCCGTAGCCTTCCGCTCGTGTTCAACGAAACGATGTGGGCTCTCGGAATGACGGTCATAGCGAGGCTCTATTCACTTCGCGGGCTCGACGTCGTGACCGCGTACAATATCGAAACGACGTTTTTCAATCTGTTCTTCGTGGCTTTCCAGTCGGCCGGCTCGGCGGCGGGCATTCTCGTCGGTCAGCGGCTCGGCGCGGGGGAAATGGAGGAGGCAAAGGACGACGCCCGGAAAATGATAGCGTTTTCTTTCGCTCTGAGCATAGTGATCGGAGCCGCTTTCGCCGCGCTCTCCGGCGTGATACCGGGCCTGTATAACGTAGGGGACGACGTCCGTTCGCTGGCGTCCTCGCTGATGCTTATATGCGCGGTGACGCTCCCGCTGGAGGCGGTCGTCAACGAGCTGTATTTCATCATCCGCTCCGGCGGAAGGGTGGCGATAACGATCATTTTCGACTCCGGCATCTCGTGGGTCGTGCTGGTGCCCGCCGTGTCGCTGCTCGTGCGTTTTTCGCCGCTTTCCGTTCCGTGGATATTTTTCGTTGACCGCGCGCTATCCCTTGTGAAAATGATTATCGGAATCATAATGTTCAGACACGGAAAATGGCGGAGGCGGATTTGACCGCCGCGCCCGCGGTGTGATAAAATCCGGCCGAGGTGAGCCATTTTGGACGAATTGCTTGTCATTGACGGAAACAGCATCATCAACCGCGCTTTTTACGGCACCAGAAGCAGCTTCATGAAAAACGCGGAGGGACTTCCGACCGGAGCGATATTCGGCTTTCTGACCGTATTTTTCAAGCATACGGACAAGCTGCGTCCCACGCACGCCGCCGTCGCGTTCGACGTGAAAGCCCCGACGTTCAGACATGAAATGTACGGTGGTTACAAGGGAACGCGAAAGCCGATGCCCGACGAGCTCGCCGCCCAGCTTCCTGTTCTGAAGGAGCTGCTCGACGCCATGGGCGTCAGGAGATTCGAGATCCCGGGCTACGAGGCGGACGACATACTCGGAACGCTGTCGAAGCGGTTCGTCGCGGAAAAGGCGGGAAACGGCGAGGCCGTGATACTTACCGGAGACCGGGATTCGCTTCAGCTCGTTGACGACGGTATATCCGTGATGCTTGCGGGAAATACCGCCGACGTTCTTTACGACGCGTCCGTTGTCGCCGGAAATTACGGCGGATTGACACCGAAACAGCTTATAGATCTGAAGGCGCTTCAGGGCGACGGTTCGGACAATATTCCCGGAGTGCCCGGCGTCGGCCCCAAAACGGCGCTCGAGCTGATCTCGCGCTTCGGGAGCCTCGACGGCGTTTACGGCGGCCTGCAGCTCATCGAAAAAGAAAATCTCCGGAAAAAGCTTGAAGATAACAAACAGCTCGCCTACCTCAGCCTCGAGCTGGGGCGCATAAATACGGACGTGCCGCTCGATCCCGGAGAGAACGGTATGGAGTCGCTGAGGCTCGGAAACGGCGATACGGAGGCTCTCAGGGCTATTTCCGAAAGGCTCGAGTTCAAGCGCTGGGAGGGAAGACTCAACGGAGGCTGGTTCACGCCCGCTTCTGGTACCGGCGCCGCCCGCTCTTTCTCGTCAGCGCCGTCCGATCCGCCTGCGAAAAATGCAGCTGAAGAGGCTCGTCCCTTCCCGGAATCCGGCGCGGCCGGAGACGGAGCGCTGTCTCTTTTCGACGTTCAGGACAGCGCGGAAGAAGCATCCTCCGGAAATGAGTACGAATATACGGACGCCGCCTCTTTCCGTTCGCGGCTCGCGGAAAACGGCGGGGAGATCTATATCGAGCCCGACGGACACGTCTCGGGCGGAACGGACGGCGGAAAATGGAAATTCGTGATATTTTCAGGCTCCGGAAGCACCGCGGTGAAATGCGAGGCGGCGGACGGAGAACGTCCCGCGGAAGAGATCGTATCGATGCTCGAAAGCGACGACGTTCCGAAGGTCCTTTTCAAGTCGAAGCCTTTTATGCGCGAATGCTTCAGAAGGGGCATCCGCTTCAGGGGCCTTAAGGGCGATCTGTCCCTTGCTTCGTATCTTCTCGATTCGACGAGGTCGTCCGACGATCTTGCCATGGTATTGAGATTTCTCGGCGGAAAAGATTATTCCGCGGGGCCCGAGGGATTCAGAAGAGCTTACCGCCGCTCTCTCCGGCTGCTTGAGGAATATGGCATGGCAAAGCTTTATTACGAAACGGAGCTGCCGCTGGCGTCGGTGCTTGCGAAGATGGAGCTCAGGGGCTTCCGGGTGGATCCCGGCGTGCTCCGCGAAGAAGGAAAGCGGCTGGAAGAGCGCATCGGGGAGCTTCGCGATCAGATTTACGGGTATGCCGGATACGAATTCAACATAAATTCCACCAGGCAGCTTGCGAAAGTGCTTTTCGAGGATCTCGGACTCAAGGGGACGAAGAAGACCAAGAGCGGCTATTCGACGGATTCGGACGTGCTCGAGAGTCTCGCCGGAGAGCATCCGGTCGTTCCGTGCGTCATAGAATACAGGCAGAACGCGAAGCTGAAATCGACCTATATTGACGGCCTTCTGAACGTGACGGATCCGGCCACGTCGCGCGTATATTCCACGTTTAACCAGAATCTGACAGCCACGGGAAGGCTGTCGTCGTCGGAGCCGAATCTTCAGAACATCCCCGTGCGGAGCGAGCTCGGCAAGCTTATCAGGAAGGCCTTCGTGCCTTCGGACGACGGACACGTGCTGATAGACGCCGATTATTCTCAGATAGAGCTGAGGGTTCTGGCGTCGATGTCCGGCGATCCGCTTATGATATCCAATTTCGAAAACGATCTCGACGTACATACGTCGACGGCCGCCGTGGTGAACCGCGTCCCGCCCGAGATGGTCACTCCGCAGATGCGTTCGGGGGCGAAGGCGGTCAATTTCGGTATTGTTTACGGAATAAGCAGCTTCGGGCTCGCCCGCGATCTCGGCATTTCCAATTACGCCGCGAAGCAGCTCATCGACAATTATTTTCTTCACTATCCCGGCATCAAGGCGTTCATGGACGGGTCCGTGCGTTTCGCGAAGGAGAACGGCTACGCGCGGACGCTTTCCGGCAGGCGCAGACCGCTTCCGGAGCTTTCGGCGTCGAACAGATATATGACGCGCCAGTTCGGAGAGAGGGTGGCTATGAATATGCCGGTTCAGGGCACCGCCGCCGATATAATCAAGGCCGCCATGATAAACGTGGAACGGGCGCTTGAGGAAGGCGGTTACGGCTCGAGGCTCATACTCCAGGTGCACGACGAATTGCTGATAGACGCGCGGAAGGAGGAGGCGGCCGAGGTCGCGGCGCTTCTCAAACGCGAAATGGAAAACTGCTTCAGCCTGAAAGTGCCGCTCAAAGTGGCAGTGTCCGAATCGGAAGTGAGCTGGTATTATTGCAAATAAGCGCCGGGACGGCGTATCTCCGCGCCGCCTGGGGACAAGGCGGAAATTCCGGACGGATAAAACGGATATTTGAATTGATAGAGCGGAAAACCGAAGTGACAGATCGGAAAACTCAACCGAAGGGAATGAATACGATAAATGAAAGATCTTAAAGTGCTCGGAGTTACAGGCGGAAGCGGCTGCGGAAAAACCGTCGTTTGCAGGATGCTGCGCGACAAGGGAGCTAAAATAATCGACGCCGATCTCATCGCGAAAAAGACCGAAATGGCGGGCGGAAGCTCGTACGAGGAGATAATCGACCGCTTCGGCGAGGATATTCTCGACGGTGAACGCGAGATCGACAGGGAAAAGCTGGGAAAGATCGTTTTTTCCGATCCGGCTGCGATGCGCGATCTCAACGCGATCGTACACAAGCACGTTTCCGCCGAGATAAAGCGGCGTGTCCGTGAATACAGAGAGTCGGACGACGACGGTATAGAATGCATCGTGCTCGACGTCCCGATTCCCATCGAAGACGGCTTCTTCGATACCTGCGACTGGATATGGGCCGTTACGGCGAACAACGACGTGCGCGTGGAGCGGCTGATGCGCCGGATGAACATATCCGAGGAGGCGGCCGAAAAACGGATCGCGGCACAATGGACGAACCGCGAATACGCCGAAATCGCCGATTGCGAGATCGTCAACGAAAGCAGCGTCGGCGAGCTGAAAAAGCTGGTGAACTATGAGTACAAAAGGTTCTGCGATATATGCTCCATAGCATAGCGGAAATCCACGGGAAGCTGACGGACAGGGAGATCTCCGCGCGGGAGCTGCTTTCGGAATGTATGCGCGCCGCCGCAGAGAAAAATTCCCTTCTGAACGCGTTTATAACGTTCGACCCCGGCGCTTCAGTAGCCGCCGACGGGGCGCAGAAAATGATAGACGCCGGTGAGGCCGTGCCTCTCACCGGCATTCCGTACGGCGTTAAGGATAATTTCTGTACCGCGGGCGTCAGAACGACGTGCGCGTCGAAAATGCTGTCCGGCTTCGTTCCGGATTATGACGCCGAATGTATAGAAGCTATCAGAGCCGCCCGCGGGGTAATGGTCGGAAAAACGAACATGGATGAATTCGGCATGGGCTCCGACGGCTCTCATTCGGCCTTCGGGCCGGTCCTGAATCCCGCCGATCCGTCGAGATCCCCGGGGGGCAGTTCATCCGGCAGCGCGGCCGCGGTAGCGTCGGGAATGTGTATTTACGCGCTCGGATCGGATACAGGCGGATCCGTCAGGGCTCCGGCGTCGTATTGCGGCGTCGTGGGGCTGAAGCCGACCTACGGCAGAATATCGCGGTACGGACTCACGGCGTTCGCCTCGTCGCTCGACTGCCCGGGAATACTCGCGGGGTGCGTCGACGATGCAGAAACGGTGCTGCGGTCGTTAGCCTCGAAAAACGAAAAGGACGCCTCGGCGGGGCGGTTCAGAGATATGAAGGATCCCCGGGGACGCTCGCGGCGCATTCCTGAAAAACGCGAGGGAGACAGGCCGTTTGCCGGCGTGCGGCTCGCAATAATTCGCGAAAATACGGAAGGCCCGTTCATGAAAGCGGAGGCGGGCGAGGCGTTTCGCGACGCCGCCGGGATCCTCGCCGCCGCCGGAGCGGAAATTGATATTATTTCCGTTCCCGAAATGAAAAACGCGCTGGAGGCGTATTATATTATTTCTTCGGCCGAGGCCGCGTCAAACCTGGCGCGATTCGACGGAACGCGCTACGGCCTGAATATACCCGCTTCCGGCGACGTGCCTTATTCGTTCGCAGAGCAGATCGCCGTAAACCGGGAGGCCGGATTCGGGAGCGAGGTAAAAAAACGGATCGGAAGAGGATATGCCGTCATGCGGGACGGTACGATCAATGAAAACACGTGCGGGGGCGCTTACGCCGCAAGAGAGAGGATAATCGCGGAATATTCGCGCATATTCGGACAATATGACGCTGTAATACAGCCCGCGATGCCTTCCGGCCCGGTCGTCCCGGGGTCGTCTGAGGGTTCGTACGCGAGCGACGTACTGACGGTGCCCGCGAGCCTGGCAGGTATTCCGGCGATCTCCGTTCCGATGAAAAAAACGCGCGACGGGCTGCTTCTGGGGCTTGAGCTGGAATGCGGCTGGTTTGCCGAAGCTCTCCTGCTGGAGCTTTCCCGGCGCGCTGAAAAAATTATCTGAAGGCTTTTTCAGGCGTCTATGGTCGATATCGTCAGCGTCGTTTCCTCGAGCACGTCGAGAAGCACTCTCACGGTGTCGAGTGACGTAAACATCGTAACGTTGTTTTCGGAGGCGCTGCGCCTTATCTTTCTGCCGTCGCTCTCCTGCGACGGGGTTCCTATATCTCTCGTATTTATGACGTATGCGATATGCCCCTGGCGTATCGATCTCAATATCTCGTCGCTTCCGTCGCCGATCTTTTTGAGTACGTGGGTCCGTATGCCGTTGGCCTTCAGGAACGCAGCCGTGCCCGCCGTCGCCTCGATATTGAAGCCGAGGTTGTAGAAGCGGCGTATGAGAGGAAGAGCCTCCTCCTTGTCCTTGTCGGCTATAGTCGCGAGCACCGTTCCGTAATTCTGGAGGTG
>CADBOE010000015.1 GCA_902796205.1 uncultured Ruminococcus sp.
ACTTTAACTCCCTTTGCGATATTCGTTCTTCCGAGCACCTCGGCGAGACCTCCCGTGAAACCGCCGCTCATACCGGCAACGCCGTCCACCTCGATCGCAGCCATACCGGCGATCACCGCGAGCGCTTCGTCGGTAACGATCATTTCATCATTTTCGTTTAAGAAAGAATCATTTTCAGTCATCGCGGTAAATGCTCTCCGTCAGGAAACCTCTCACGCGCTGATTCTACACTAACGCGGGATAAAATTCAATAGTCGCGGACACGTCTGCGGCCGCGGATGATTTGATCAAACCGAATCAAGCCGCATAAGCATGACGCAAGCAGCGTCAGGTACAAGGAAAAAGGCGCTGCGTTTTTTGGAACGCGCGATGAAAATGAAACGGTTTCCCGAGGTTGGAGGTGGGAAACCGTTCATCAGAGGGTGTTAATGGAGTGATCGTCGCCGGCTCAGTTAGCTGGCGCTAACCACGTTTCAAATTTTACACTATCCCACGTACCGTGTCAATACCCCCGAATGAATTTTTTTTTTTGGGCGAAATTCAGGAAATATAAGAATATAATCATTGCGAACCTGCCGGCGGTAGCGGATGATCGTCAGGAGTAATTGTCCGCTCCCCTCTCGTGGAATCAGCTCGCGTTCTTTTTCATATCCGTTCGGAAAACGTTCAATCAGTCAAACGCTCAATTTATTGTTCACTCAATCCGGAATTTTCGACGCTCGCTTTACAAAAATAATGCTCTGATATACAATGCAAACGGAACGTCAACGTTCAGAAAGGGACCGTACAATGAAAACAGACGATATCAGAGCCGAAGTATACAGATCGGAAACGAACGACCCTTTTTTCAATCTCGCATTCGAGGATAAGCTTTTCGAAAGAGTCGACGCAGCGGACCCGGAATCGCCGGATATCATTTTCTATCTCTGGCAGAACGCGAATACCGTCGTCATAGGAAAATCTCAAAACGCGTGGCGCGAAGCGAGAAACGACGCACTTGAAGCGGACGGCGGCACGCTTGTCAGAAGGACTTCGGGAGGCGGAGCGGTTTTTCATGACATGGGCAATCTGTGCTATACTTTCATTGCCCGGACCGGATTGTACGATCTTACAAGGCAGCTCTCTGTCATCCTCGACGCGGTAAAAGGCTTCGGGATCGACGCTGAATTTACCGGCCGCAACGATATAGTTGCCGGCGGCGGAAGAAAATTTTCCGGAAATGCGTTCAGGTTTTCAAAAAATACCGGCCTCATGCACGGGACGTTGCTGATCGACACCGACGGCGAGAAAATGGCGAAGTATCTGAACGTCTCGCCTGCGAAAATGAATGCGAAAGGAATCACTTCGGTACGTTCCCGTGTTGTTAATCTTATCGAGCTCGCCCCCGGCCTCACGGCCGGCAAAGCCTCCGCCGCCCTGACGGAAGCTTTTTGCAGACAATACGGTATTCCGCCGGCCGAGCCGTTTGCCGTAAACAAAACCATTATAGCCGTGAACGCCGGAGAAGACCAATATATAGAGCTCGCCGGCGTAACGCCCGATCCCGGCTGGTGCAATGATTTTTTCAAGTATTATCAGCGCTTTTCTTCATGGGAATGGCGGTTCGGCCAGACGCTTCCGTTCGATATATCGCTCGAAAAAAAATTCGGATGGGGACTCGTCAGAATAGAGATGGAAATCAATAACGGAACCATATCGAGGGCGACCGTGAGTACGGACGCGATGGACGCGGATCTGGGAGAGGTCTTTTCAGCCGGACTTTCCGGCGTGCGTCTCGACGCCACCGGAGTCAGAAACGCCGTTCAGGCGTCAGCGGCGATCCTTAAAAGCAGAAATACGATGATCTCCGATCCGGAAATCATCGTAAACGACATGTGCGCGCTGCTTTCTGAAATATAAAACGGATATAAAACGGCCTGTCCGCAAACCGGAAGCATCGTACGCCGGACTTCCGTAAAGAGCGGAAGGCGACCGGATCATTCCATCCCGCAGCAATTCTTGTATTTCTTCCCGCTTCCGCAGGGGCAGGGATCGTTGCGGCCGACCTTCACGCTGTGAGCCTGCTGTGAATAACGGTATTCCTTAGTGATCTCGCGCCTTTCATCCTCGGTATAGAAATTGTCCCATTCTGGAAGCCCGTAGAGCCAGTCCGCTTTTGCTTTCAGCATATTCTTGTAAAGCTCACGCCATACGATCTCAAGGTCGATATGCGTCTCCTCTTCGACGGCTTCAACGTCGACCGGCGTTTTGAGCGACGTATTTATGCCGTCGAGAAACGCTCCTATCTCATATCCGGATATGCCGTATTTTTCGCCGAATTCTGCAGCCGTACCGGCAAACGTTCCGGCGCGTTCGGCAAGGATTTTGCGGTAAACCTCAGTTTCCTTGTCGTAATAATCTCTGATAAGCACTTCATTCTGCTCTCTCGTGCCTGCCTTGAGCTTTTTTATCCATGCCTCGTGCAATTTCATTTTGATTTCCTCCTTGTAAAAAGCCGTCGCCTGCGGCGTTTTCAGACCGGCGTCAGGCGCCCCGCCGCGGGCAAGTTCAATTATGCGATACGTTCCCTTTTTCCGCGTTCAGCTGATACATCAATATCGAGGCGGCAATTGCGGCGTTCAGCGATTCTGCTCTTCCGGGCATCGGTATCCTGACCAGTCCGTCGGCGGTTTCTTTCGCCGCGGCGGAAAGGCCGTTCGCTTCGTTTCCGATAACGACAGCAACGCGTCCCTCGCCGAAAGATACGTCGGTGCTCGAAACGCTTCCTCGCGGATCCGCGCCGTAAACCTTTATTCCCGCGTTCCGGACCGCCGCGACCAGTCTGAATATACCGTGCCTGTATTGTATCACCGGTATATGGAAAAGCGAGCCTACGGTGGAACGCAATACCTTCGGATTATAAACGTCAGCGCATTCGCCGGTGCAGATAACGCCGTCAAACGAAAACGCGTCCGCCGTTCTGATGCACGTTCCGATATTGCCCGGATCCTGCACGTTTTCGAGGACGAGAAGTCTTCCGGCCTCCCTGAACAGGGACTCCGGCTCCGGCTGATCCGGTCTGTTCACGACTGCCCCGATCCCCTGCGGCGTGACCGTGCCCGTGAGCGAGGCAAAGATACGGTCGCTTACGCGTATTATTTCGGCGCCGCTTTTTTCAGCGCCGTAAACGAGCTCGAACCTGCCGGACTGCTTGTCGATGTTTTCGGAAAACGTGCTGCTCAGCAGCAGCATACGCACCCGTCCGGCTTCCCCCGGTATTTCCGAAACGGCTCTTTCGCCTTCGAGAAAAAAGCAGCCGTTTTCCTCGGCCGTCTTTCTTTTCGAAAGACTTTTCACGAAAGCGATCCGGGGGTCGGAAAAGCTGTTTATACCTTTCATTTCGGAATAATACGCATGCTTCATTTTTCCGTTCATCGCGCGGATCTGAGTCCGCACGGCAAAAAAACATCCGACAGCCCCGTTCGAGACTGCCGGAACAATAAAACGCAATCAGCCTTTTACCCGTGAAACGAGTTTTGCAAAGCCTTCCTTGTCGGTCACGGCCATATCGGCAAGGACCTTTCTGTCAAGCGTGATGTTGTTGACTTTAAGAGCGTGCATGAACGTGCTGTACGACATGCCGTTTTCTCTCGCGGCGGCGTTGATGCGGATGATCCAGAGCTTTCTGAAGTTTCTCTTGTTCGCTCTTCTGTCTCTGTAGGCGAACATAGCGGACTTTATGACGGCCTGGTTGGCGGTTTTGAAGACGGTGCTCTTTCTTCCGAAATAACCTTTTGCAAGCTTAAGGACTCTCTTGCGTCTTGCTCTGGTGGCTACTGAATTTTTAACTCTTGACATTGTAAACTACCCCCTTCTCTTATTTCGCGTAAGGCATCATTTTCTTCACGGTGGCAGCATTCGCTTCAGAAGCGTAAACACCGATCTTGTGGCCTTTTTTTGCTTTGCGGGGCTTCGTTACAAGTCTGTGCCTTCTGCAGGCGTGACTCATTTTGACTTTTCCGTTAGCGCTGAGTCTGAATCTTTTCTTTGTCGCGCTGTGTGTTTTTACTTTTGGCATTTCAAATCATTTCCTTTCGTATCGGAATCCGTTGCTATAAATGAAGACTATTTTGGATTAATGATTGCTGACATTCTCTTGCCTTCGAGCTTCGGGCGCTTGTCCATGACGCCGTAGTCTTTAAGGCTTTCGGCCATTCTGTCGATCAGTATTTCCCCTTCGTTGGTATATCTCATTTCCCGGCCGCCGAATCTTACGGTAACTTTTACCTTATCGCCGTCCTCAAGAAATTTGATCGCACTTCTCATTTTCACGTTGAAATCGTGATCCCCTATTCCGACTGTGAGGCGGACTTCCTTGATATCAACGATCTTCTGGTTCTTTCGCGCTTCGCGTTCCTTTTTCGCCTGATCGAATACGTATTTCTTGTAATCCATCAGCCTGCATACGGGCGGAACGGCGCCTGGCGCTATCATGACCAGATCCGTTTCGTGCTCATTCGCGATCAACTGGGCTTCCCTGGCAGACATTATGCCGAGCACAGTTCCGTTTTCGTCGATGAGACGCAGCTCTTTTTCTCTGATTTCTTCATTGACCTGTAAACTGTCTTTGTTTATAGCAGACACCTCCGTAAAAATATAGCGAACCGCGTCAGAACACGATTCGCCTCATACACTGAAAACACGGTACGCTCACGCGACCCCTTCAATGCGATACCCGTGGACGCCCGTCCGCAAGGTGAGAAGCGAATACCTCTGCTTGACTCGCGAGGCTTATGATACCACACCGTTCTGCCGGTTGTCAACAGTCCCCGCCGTGATTTTTCGATAAATTTCCGGGTTTTCCGGGGATTTCCGGAAATTTTTGCGTATTTTATGAAACATTGTCCGCCGTCAGCACGATTTCGGTTATGGTGCCGTCCGAGTCCCCGCCTCCGAAATAAAAGATGATCCTGCCTCCTTTGATTTCGTAAACGCTGACGTCTCCGGCCGCGTCCCCGGCGCCGTACGTATTTACAACGTCATCCCTCGTCATGCCGACGCCGATGCCAAAGAACGTTTCGGGTCCCTCGCCGTTGATCCTGATCAATCCGATCCTGTGGCCGCCGTTTCCGTCGGGATATCCCGTGACCGAAAAGCCTTCGTATTTGTATAGAACGTCGGTACCGGATCCTATGCAGCTTTTGCTTTCGACGTAATCGACGGGACCGGGCGCCGGCTCGCCGGACACGGGCGCTCCGAGCGCGATCCTCGTTCCGTCTTTCAGCTCGATGCCGTCTTCGCGCGCGCCGCCTTTTCCGCCGCAGCCGGCAAATACGGCTGCAGCGATCAGCAAAACCGTTACGACGATCAATTTGTTCTTGATTCTATTCCGGAATACCATGGAATTCACTCTCCGTAAGATATTTAATATTGCGTTCTGCTATCTCGAGGATAACCGCATCAGGCCGCTCGGTCGCAACCGCTCCGAAATCAAAAGGATCATTTCCGCGCGTATATATGACGTGTCCGAAATGGCCCGACAGAAGCGGAATAAGCGCGTTTGCGAACGAATCGCGGTAAACGAGAAGGCGTCCGCCCTCCGTCTCATTCTCAGTGATTATTTCAGCCTCCATCATCGAGAGCGGATTGCCCGTGAACGAAAACGCAGGAACGTCGGCAAATACCTGATCCGTGTCGCTCCCTCCGGCGTCCGGATATAGCAGCCTGTAAAGATCCCCGCCGGGAACCTTTATCTCTTCCGGCGATTGCTTACGGTAGTACCCGTCGTATCCTTTCAGCTCCGCCAGCAGGTAATCCGCGCATACCGAAGCTCCGTACGTATTCCAGTGCGTGTCCGTTTTGAAATACAGCTCGCGGCCGGAGCTCTCCTTTTCAGCTTCGAGCGCCGCAAGGACGTCAGGTCCTTTTATGCCGCATTCGGTCATTATTCTCATGACAGTATTGTAATCCGCGTCCGCGCTGCCGCCGCGTCTGATATACGGCGGCATATTTTCTCCGTACAGAGAATTCTTGTCCGGGACGACTACCAGAATAAATTCGGCCCCGTTTTCTTCGCAATACCTGTCGAGCTTCCGGAGAACGGCAGCCAGCCCGTCCGCGGAAACCGTTCCGGTCTCGCCGTTTCTTGTAAAATCGGCAAGAGTTTCCTTATAGAAAAGCCAGCCGTCTTTTCCGCAGACGACCTGATCCGATCCGGAAAAGCCGAAGACACCCGAGATCAATGAATTGTTCAGCGTGACCGCTTTTTCGCGGAATGAAGATACGTATCCGTCTCCGGCCGGAAGTCCGCCTCGGATGAGTTCGGCCGTTCCGAGCGCGGCAAGAAAGCCGAATATGATCAACGCCGATATTATTATTGCTGCTTTTCCTGTTCTGCTCATAATGATCCCGTTTCCGTCTTTCGGAAGACGGTTCATTTTACATTTCTTCGGTCTCTCTGTCAATTCCGCAAAAAAAACGCTCCCGTATTATTTGAAAAAGGCTTACGTATTGTCCGGTTGTCCGGAAAGAAAATCGGTGATATAATCCGGAACGTACGGATGCGCGAAACAGCAGACGCGTTTTCCGTGTTCCGGGAGGCATGACAGTATATGGATGATAAAAACAGCGAACGGTTTGCCTGCAGTCTTCCCGCGGAAGGCTCAAAAATTCATTTTATCGGTATAGGCGGCTCCAGCATGAGCGGTCTGGCTTTGCTTTCGGCAGACGCCGGATATATCGTTTCCGGTTCGGACCGCGAGGAAAGCAGAAATACGCTTTCTCTTCGCGAAAAAGGATTTCAGATCCATATCGGTCAGCGTCCGGAAAACATTACGCCGGATATTTCTCTTGTCGTTTATACAATCGCCGTCGGAAGCGGCAATCCGGAGCTTAAAGCGGCATTGTCGGCAGGGATTCCCGCGGTCGAGCGCGGAACTTTTCTGGGACTTTTTGCTTCGAGATACATATATACGGTTTCTGTCACCGGCACGCACGGAAAGACCACGACGACCTCTATGCTTTCATCGATCCTGCTTTCGGCCGGACTGGATCCCGCGATACATATCGGCGGACATTTCCCTCTCATAGGGAGCAACGTTCGTTCTTCCGGCAGCGATTATTTCATCACCGAAGCATGTGAATATTATGAACACATGCTCAAAATTCCTTCTTTCGGCGGTATAATCCTGAACGTAGAGAGCGAGCATATGGATTATTACAAGACAGACGATGCCCTTGACTCAGCGTTTTCGCGTTTCGCGGCGGGCATTCCGGATCACGGTTTTCTTGTGGTCTGCGCGGAAAACGCGCGCGCGATGCGCGTTTCTTCTTCGGCCTCCTGCCGCATAACGACTTACGCCTCGGCCGATTCGGGAGTCGAAGCGGATTATTGTTATAAAATCGTCTCAAAGCATCCGGGTCCCGCTTCGTTTGAGATCGTTTACGGAGGCAGAACGCTCACCGAAGTCACGATGAAAGTACCGGGTAATCACAATATTTCCAACGCGCTCGCGGCGGCCTGCGCCGCATTCGAGCTCGGCGTCGACCCGGAAAGCGTGAAAGCGGGCCTCGAGGCATTCGAAGGAACGGGCAGAAGATTTGAACTCGTCGGAAATTGCCGCGGAGCGATGCTTATAGACGATTATGCGCACCACCCCACGGAGATATCCGCCACACTTGACGCAGCAGGGCAGATCCTTCCGAAAGGCGGAAGAATAATAGCAATCATCCAGATACATACGTTTACCAGAGCGCGCGATTTTGTTGTTCAGTTCGCCGAAGCTCTGAAGAAAGCCGATCTCGTTTACGTGACGGATATCTACGCGGCGAGAGAGCCGGATCCGGGAGACGTATCGGGTGAATCGGTAAACGCGTATTTTGTCGAAAAAGGAATCAACAGCATCTACATTTCCGATTTCGCCGAAATCGCGGAAAAGATTCGCGAAAATCTGACGGAAAACGACATAGTTCTATCCCTCGGAGCCGGCGACGTAAACAAAATAGTATATATGCTGGCGAAAAAGAGCTGACGGTCTTTTACTTTTTCGCGGCATAAGAATTCTTTTTCGCCTTGTCCATCCGGTTAAGGATATTGATCGATCCGCGCGCAACGCAATATTGCGGTTCGTCTGCGACTACCGCCTCGACGCCGGTAGTCTTCCTGATAAGCTCGTCGAATCCGGCGATCTGTGAACTGCCGCCGGTGAGCAGGATGCCTTTTGTATAAATATCCGCGGCGAGCTCAGGTGGTGTCTCCTCAAGGACGTTTCTGATGCCGTCTATGATAGGCATGGCGGTGGCGATAAGGGTCTCGGACAGCTCCTGCGACGTCACGGTCTGCTCGTACGGGAGTCCCGTGATCATGTCGCTCCCGTGTATCTCGACAGAATCGTTTCTCACACCTTCATAAAGGCAGCCGGCCTCTATCTTGACGTATTCCGCGGTACTGTCTCCGACGAGCATATTGTGAGTTCGCTTAAGATAATTTTTTATTGCTTCATCAAAGTCGTCGCCCGCAACTTTTACGCTTCTGCTCGTAACGATCCCGTCGAACGAGATGACCGCGATATCTGTCGTTCCGCCTCCTATATCCACTATCATATGACCGGAGGGTCTCGAAATGTCGAGTCCGGCTCCCACGGCCGCCGCAAGCGGTTCCTCGACAAGAAAAACCCTGTGAGCTCCCGCATCCTGCACCGCCTGCTCAACCGCCCTGCGTTCCACGTTCGTGGTCTTGCTCGGTATGCACACTATAACGTCCGGAAGAAAAATCCTTTTGAACGGGTTTTTGAGAGCCTTTCCAATAAAATAGCGCATCATTTTCTTAGTTATGGTAAAGCTCGAAATAACGCCGTTACGAATCGGTCTGACGGTGGTGATGTCTCCCGGAGTACGTCCTATCATATGCCGCGCCTCCTCGCCTATGGCAACGACGTCACGCGTGCCGCTGTTTACGGCAACAATGGAAGGCTCTTTAAGAACGACGCCCCTTTTTCCGACGCATACAAGAACAGTGGAAGTCCCCAGATCTATAGCAACATTTTGTTTAAGCAGATTCATATCCTTACCTCCGCGAGACACTCGCCCATATATAATAGCACAATAATCAAATCACGGGCAACATCCGCGGCAAATAAACTTTCAGCTTCTCATTCCCCCTTTTCATTCACATGATCTGTATTTCATATACCTTCACTCCCCTCCCGTCTGATCAGCGAGCCGTCCTCCCGAACGGCAGCAACACATTGAAACAGCGTTGTGCGCAAGGGAGATCATATCTCCTTTTTTCAGCCTGTACATATTTCCGGGCATCAGCAATTCACCGTTAAGATACGTTCCGTTAAGTGATCCTCTGTCCCTGATATACCTCTCCCTGCCGATCATCCCGATCTCGGCATGATCGCGGCTCACCGCTCCGCAAATCACTTTTCTCGTTTTGAAAAAATAGTCTCTGTTAAGGAACAGTATCTTTCCGGAGGACGACGGATCATGTCCCGGAAGCTTTCCCGTATATCCTTTACCGCCGTCTTCGGCACGATCGTTCCGGCGCGCGTGTCCGATGACTATAAGACGTGATTCAAGGCCTTTTCTTCCGTTGCTTCTTGCTTTTGCCGGTAACGTTTCGGTAAGAAGAGGACGAGCTTTGAACAACGGTTTCCCGCAAAAACGTCCGATAAAACTCCTGACCGCCGATATGCCTTTCATCACCATCCCGCCTCCGCCGGTAATTTGAGAAAGGCGCGAAAAAGCATATGACAGCAATTCTTCCGGATTACTCTGACTTTTCCCTGACGATTCCGAAACGGATAATTCCCTGACAACGGCTGAAAGTGTTTCGATCACGCTCTCACGCTGGTCGAACACATGCAGAGATACGACAGCAAGAAGATCCGCAATCGGCGCTCCGCCCTGCTTTCCGCATTCGGGATCCCGAAGATATACAAGTTCAGGCTCTTCAAGGGAATTACCGATAAAAACGGCATCGATATCCCATACGCATCCGTAAATATCATATCCCCTGTACGACAGATCGCCCGTTATTTTTTTCAATCCCTTCAGAAGAGCAACGAAGCCGCCGATATCGAGAATATTCTTTTCCAGATACGTCTTAAGCGTCTCTCTGTGCCTGATATTCATCACCATTCCGTCTTTTCCCGTCTGAACGTCAGCCGGCAGATATATCCCCGGAACTTCGGAGGTGATCTTCTCGTAAAACCCGGCCAGTTCATTGATCCCGGATTCTGACCGGAAAGTGACTTTTATAAAATTTCTCCCCTTTTCGATTTTCATGATCCGACCTCCCGTTCGGGCATTAGATTCCCGTATCAAAGACTGTTTATCGCCGTGTCCGTTTTGTCCTGTATCTTGTTAAAGATTTTGGTCGCAAGTTCTCCGATAAAATTTCTGAAGATCAGGGCAAGCGCCACAAGGACCGCAATGATCATTATGACCTCGATCGTTCCCATGCCGCCGGTATTTCCGGCGACGTTGTTCCTGAAACGGCTGGCGATCCTTCCGATGGCCGTGCGGCATTTGATTGATAATTTCAGCAAGCTGTTTTCTATTTTGCATTTCAACATATTCTCACCTCCTTCCGTATCTGATCAGATTCCCGTCAGCATCATGACCGCGGGAGCAATAAGTATCACGAGCAAAGCAATCAGCGCGAGAACAGACGGTATCAGCAGCAGCGTTGTAGCCTCGTCTGCGAGCTTCATGCATATCAATTTTCTGTTGTTTCTCGCCGACACGGACAATTCGCGGAACATCCGGGCGAGTTCAACGCTCCCTTTGCGGTGATTCTGTATCACCATTCCGCAAAGAATGCTTACAGAAGGCACCTCGCATTCCGCCGCCATCTTTTCAAGAGCAGATACAGGATCGTCCGTTTTACCGGAATCCAGACTTTCAAGCGCTTTATTCAATTCGCGGTACAGCGGGCGCGAGATATCGTTTCCGCCGCACGCCCTGCGCATCGCATCCCAGACCGTGAGTCCGGCGTCGAGCAGCAAAGACACGTTTATCATATAATCCGCCATATCAATATCAAACATTTTCGATTCTTTTTTCTTTTTCCGTTTTTCGGCGAGCGGATATGCCGCAATCCCCGCGAAAAAGCCGGCGGCAGCGCATATTATGCTGAACGCGATCCCGTTCCCGCTGAAGAACGAGCAGCAGAATACGGCGGCGCATAATACGCTTCCGGCCGCAAGCTGTTTTCTTTTTACAAGCCGTATCGTTTTAAGCAGCATAATCGATATTCCCCAGAAGTTCGCCGAGCACGAAAGCGGCAAAGATAACCAACGAAGCTATTATCTTAATCACAAATCCCGTTCCGGAATCCATCGGGCTTATATAATCCCCTGCCGTGATCCTTATGACAGCCATCATAAAAAACGGCATGATCATTACGATACGGTTGTTATATTTCGGAAGATTGAGCGTCCGGGATATTTCAGCCTCTACGTCATTTCTCATTCTCAGGCCGGACGAGAAAGTCCTTACGAATTCAACAAGATTGACTCCGCCCGGAATGCCCACGTTCAACGCCTGGGTGAATATCGCGATTTCACGCAGAGGCACTCTCGAAGCCATTTCATCAAATGCCCTGCCTGCCGACCAGTTTAGCTGTAAGAGCCTCGACATTCTTACAAATTCAGGTCTTATGCGAGATATCTCCTTTGAACCGCCAGCCGCGATCTCCGAAATACACTGCTCCAGTCTCTGCCCCGCTGAAAGGCCTCCCGAGATAATCATGAGACAAGTCGCAAACTCTCTTCTCAATCTCTTTTCATATCCTGTTTTCATCTCTTTTTTTACCTTCCTGAGGACCGGAACAAAGAGGAGAACTGCCGCCGCGGCGCTCACTGCATGGTCGAGGAAAAGAATATATGCGCATAAATACACGCCCGCGCAGATAAAAAGCGACACGAGGCGGATAATCGCTTTCGGAACGCCGGGCTGTGCATTATCACGATGAATCTGATTTCTTTTCAACGTCGTGCTTCCTCCCTTCACGGACAGATTTTTTCGAGCGTTATCTCGCCGTCCGAAAGACCGCGAACGGCACATATCTCGCCGACGCGTCTTCCGGAATGATCGCGTACAAGATGCACGAGAAGGTGAACTCCTGAAACGATCATTTTTCTGATGCTTTCGGATGTGATATTACCGGCCCACAAGGCCATCGTTTCAAGGCGAACCAGCATATCTTTCGCGCTGTTCGCGTGCGCGGTGGACATGCAGCCCCTGTGACCTGTACAAAGGGCCGTAAGCATTTCCAGAGCGGACTCGTCGCGTACTTCGCCGATCAGAATATTGTCAGGTCTCATTCTGAGAGCCGCCTTTATGAGGCTGCGCATCCTTATCTCTCCCTTTCCTTCCGTATTTGAAAGACGCGTTTCGAGCCTTACGAGATTTTCGTGCCGGAGTCTCAGCTCCGCCGAATCCTCGACCGTTATTATTCTGTGATCTTCGGGAATTGCCGAAGCGAGAACGTTCAGAAATGTAGTCTTACCTGTCGAAGTTCCGCCGCCCACTATAATATTCATACCTTCCGTGACCGCGTTCCGGAGAAAATCAGCCTGTCCGGCGTTAAGCGTTCCGTTGGCAATGAGCTCATCCCAGCCGAACGGTTTTTCGGCAAATTTGCGGATCGTGACTATTGGGCCGTTAATAGCGACAGGCGGAAGAACGGCGTTTATTCTCGCGCCTGTGGTCAGTCGGGCGTCGACGATCGGCGTGCTTTCATTTACGCTTCTGTTTACCCATGATATGACGGACTGGATAAAATTGAAAAGTTTTTCACTGTCGTCGAATCTCGCGTCGGTTCTGAGCAGGCGGCCGTCTTTTTCGACGAATATAGCGTCCGTACCGTTTATCATGATCTCGTTTACGGATTCGTCTTCGAGGAAAGGCTGTATTATCCCGAACCGGCGTCTGCTGTTATAGACGGCATTTCTTATGCTTATCCTGTCGCCGGCGATAAGCGGAATTCTTTTTTCAAGCGAGTCAAGACAGCTGTCGATCAGTTCCTTCAATTCCCTGTCGGAATAGTTTTTTGAAAGATCCATTCTCGCTGCGAGATTCTTTTCGACTATTTCAACGATATGCCTGACGTCCAACGAAACGTGCCCCTTACGAAGAATTTTTTGCTGCGTAAAAAGTGGTGCCGATATACCGCCGCATACCATATGTGTGTTCCGTTGACGGTGACCGGATTTTACATCAAACAGGCGGAAAAAGCAACAAAAACTTTTCGACAAAAATCGTCAAAAATCGTCAAATTTCGACATTCAAGGCAAAATAACGCCAAAAATGCGCCGTTTCGGCGCATTTTTGGAATATTTCAATAAAGAAAAACATGCAACGGTTCAATTTCCGGGCGGCTGCTTATTCAATATCCCGGAAAGCGCAGCAAACTGTGCTACGGAAAGCTCCTCGCCGCGTGCGGCAGGATTGAGCCCGATGCTCTCGAGGGCGCCTGCGACCTCGGATTTACCGACGGAAAGATATGCGGCGTTTGAAAGCGCGTTGACGAGCATTTTGCGTCTTTGAGCGAACGACGCTCTGATCAGCCTGAACATGTGAGCCGGGTCTGACGGCTCTACTGGCCTGATTTTGTAAATATTCAAATTGACAACGGCGGAATCGACCTTCGGCCTCGGGACGAAGCACGACGACGGTACGGTAAAGCATATTTCAGCGTCCGCCCTGTACGCGACGGCGAGCGTTATAGCCCCGTATTCCGGTTCGCCGGGGCGGGAAACGAGCCTCTCGGCCACTTCCTTCTGGACCATGAAAGTAAGCGACGAAAACGTTTCCGAATACTGCTCGAGCAGCATCATTATGATCGGAGACGTGATATAATAAGGAAGATTGGCGACGACTTTGACGCGCGTCAATCCGGGATGCTCTCTCCGCAGGCGCTCCGTCAGCTCTCCGACGTTCACTTTCATTATATCTCCGTAGATTATTTCGATATTGTCGCGGCCGGACATCACCGAATCGAGAGCCGGCGCGAGATCCCGGTCGATTTCTACCGCAGCGACGTATCCGGCCCTGTCGGCGAGAATGCCCGTCATTATTCCTAACCCGGGACCGATCTCGAGAACGATATCGCTTTTTTCAACTCCCGCGGCAGACACGATCTTTTTTACGACGGTCAGATCCGAAAGGAAATTCTGACCGAGCGCCTTTTTCGGAGAAATACCGCAGGAAGCCATGACTACGTACGGTGAGACACGTTCATGGCTTCCGGTTTCAGCCCTTTCGGCTCTTTCTTTTTCAGCCTGTCTGCTCATTTATCCATGAATACGAAATAATCGGATCTGAGAGCAAAAATATCTATACTCTGGTCTTCAAGTATATAAACGTTGACGTCCCTGGCTCCCCATCTGTAGACCTCGTTCATATTCTCAACAAAAAGATCGACCCAGTTGCCTTTAACGTGCGTACCTACGTCCCACGCGATGGCATATCCGTAGTCCCCGATGTCGCTGTAAGGGCATTCGATATATACTTTAGTTCCGAGCGGAATGACGTCGGGATCGACCGCGATAACGCCGGGTCTGGCTCTTTCGCCCACATAGGTCTGGTATCCCCACCTCGCGTCAGGTATGTAAGCGGTACCGTAGCACTTGATGCAATTGGTATAATCTATTCTCTCGCCGCGCGAATTCGAGAACGAACTTCTCGAGCCGTACGCGACGCGCTTGTTGACTTTCGGAACGACCTGCTTGTCCGTCAGTTCTTCCGAAACAAGCTCTCCGTTTTCATAAACAAGAGTATAAGTGCGCGTAATCTTACCGTCCGAGCCGTTATTGAGAGTAACGTACTCCCCCTCCATAAGATCGGCGTCCCAGACGTAAACAGTTTCATAAGGAACGGTCTCGACCTCGGTCCTCGTTTTGCTCGAGACGCGCACGACCGAGATATCCATGCCGTTTTCAGGTTCGGAATAAAGATCGGCTCCGTTTATGACGTCGTCCGTGTCAAGTACTATATCCTGCTCTTCGAGAGCGCCCGCAACAGAGTCGGAAAAGGTCAGCAGAGAATAGCTGCGGCCGTCGACCGTTACTTTAATGTTCACAGGCTCTTCCGCGTCGGCGGATTCAAGCGGCAAGGAACGTACGTCTTCGTCGTATAGACCGTAATCCTGACCGTCGTAAAAGTCGTCGGAAATATCGGCCACCGCCACACCGCCGCGCCCGGTATCTGAAACACGAAGCGCCGGTCCTGCGGACTCGCCCCCGTCAAGAGCCTTCCCGGCGTGCTGTCCGGAAATAACGGCGCCGGCGACAACGGATATCGCAAGAGCGGCTATAACGGAAAACGCGAACACGGCCAGCTTCAGGCCGCGCCTCATCCCGGATTTTTTATACATAAATTTCATATCATCCAATCCCGTTTTTTCCTTTCGGATTATAAAGATTTCAGCCGTATCACGATCTTGATGCGATCACACGGGAAACCTGCCGGGTTATTTTAATCAAAACAATCCATTTTGTCAACACAGGCCGCCTGTTCCTTCAGGGCTCACGCATGAAAAGAATGAATGATATCAGCAAGAAAAATATCGTCATAGGAACATCTGCGTTTTTTCCTGGCAAGACTGA